>NZ_JBMDIS010000080.1:0-28672 GCF_057808775.1 Pseudomonas sp. FG86
AATGGGCGGTCACGATGTACCGAAACGGGCGGTCACGATGGGCCGAAATACGCAGCTCAGCGCATGCCCAAAGCTACGTGGTCACCATGAAGGTGACGACTACGGGCACTCAGAAGACCCTCGACGTCTTGATCCGAAATGACGTGGTCATCAACTACACGTTCAGCGAAGGCCCCGCTCCAGGCACTACCACTGCGACGAACTAAGTTCGCCACCTTGTCATTGGGCGACCCGCCGCGCTCAGTACGTTGTTGATGGAGCAAGCTCATGGACAGAACATATGCCTTCGTGGATGAGTCCGGGAATTCCGACCTAGATACGTCAAAGGGTGGAAGCTCGGGCTTCTTCATCGTCTGCTCCATTCTAGTGGCAGAGAAAGACCTGGAGGCTGCTTATGCCCAAGCTGAAGCACTCCGCGAGCGGCATTTTCAAACGGGCGAGATCAAATCCAGCAATCTTAAGCCCAAGGATTCAGATCGCCGTGCCCGGATCCTAAACGAGCTAGCCGATCTGCCATTCAGGCTCTATTTCACCGTCGTTGATAAGTCCCAAATTCGCAAAGACGGTGGCCTTCGTTTCAAGACCTCATTCATAAAATATGTGAATGGGTTGCTCTATGAACGTTTGTTCCGCGCATACCCAGACCTCCAGATGATCGTAGACGAGCATGGTGGCCAGGAATTTCAGGAGAGCCTCAAAAGCTACGTTTCAGAACGGTTCGTCGATGACCTATTTGGCGATAAAGATGCCTTCCAGACGATGGCCAGTAAGGACAACGTCTTGGTTCAGGTTGCAGATTTTTTTGCTGGCTCAGTCGCTCAGATCTACGAAGAGAAAGCATCGGAAGAAGCAGTTCTTGCCTACAAAAAGATTCTACGAAGCCTGACCCTTGGAATGCTTGAGTGGCCATCCAAGTACCAGTCTCTTCTGCCGCCGCCGGCGGATGAATCTGGGTATGCAGACTACCAGGTACACCAAGAAGCTCTCCGCCAGGCTGACCTTTTTAGCGAAAGGGCTGGTGAGCACCCTAATGAGGATGAGCGCCTGCAGCTGAGCATCTTGCGGTTCCTGAGATTCCAAAGCGAATTCGTCACCAAAGACTACGTGCCAACCGCAGAAATAGTCGGCCACCTAAAAGATAGCGGCTTCGGAGATATCAACGACCAGAGGATCCGCTCCAGCGGCATCGCCAAGCTTCGCGATTCGGACGTGATTATCACAAGCGCGGCCAAAGGCTACAAAATTCCTCAGACACGGGCTGACATCAACGAGTTTCTGGAAAGGGCGTCAGGCATAGTCGTCCCTCTGCTGGAACGTGTCAAAAAGGCTCGAGAGGTGTATCGGCTGAGTAGTCGAGGAGAATATGACATCGTGACTGCAGCCAACCTGACTGAGCTAGCCAAGCTGCTCGCTGCGCTCGAGGCATTTGCAGATGACTGAACTCAGTCATGGCCAGGAACCTCACCAGGCTGCATTGATCCAGGATGAAATCCTAGAGATCTTGAAAGAAGCCAAGGTGCTTGCACGTAGCTTCTATCGCCTGACCGGCAAGCCGCTGGGCATAACAGGCGAGGTCGCAGAGTACGAAGCTGCTACTAGACTCGGCCTGTTACTACATCCTGCAAGGCAGGCGGGTTACGACGCTACAGAGGCGCTGGAAGATGGCGTCGCGAGAATCCAGATAAAGGGCCGCTGCATCCTCAACCCACGAAAGATTACGGGCCGAATGGGGGCAATTGATCTACGACAACCCTTCGATACTGTGCTCTTGGTGCTGCTTGATTCTGAGTTCAACGCATTTGCAATGTACGAAGCGAGTCGTGCCAAGGTAGAGTCAGCACTGACCCTGCCTGGCTCGAAAGCCAGAAATGAACGGGGAGCGCTGGCGATTAGGCAATTCATGTCGATAGCTACCTTGCGCTGGGCTCGCCATGAGGCCAGCGAATCAGAGAATCTACTTCCCTCCTAGAATCGAGCGCTAGTGGTATGTTGCTCTGAGATACATATTTAATGTCCCCAATAAGGCACATTAACCATCATTTTTAGGCTTAATGGCCCTATTTGGGGACATTAAACTGAGCAAAGGAATGCGGACAATGATGGCTATAGCCCCCTACCTCACCCGACTATCTTCTGATTTGGAAGCAAGCCCCTAATGGTTCCTGGCATAGCTTCTAAATATCCGCGTAGTAATACTGCACCATAAAGATTCAACCGTAGGTGCATTTATAGTTTTACTAAAAAAAAGCGGCGATGTAGTTCCAGACGCAGAAAAAATAATAATCGATGTGATTCGCTACAAAGTTAGGTGCCGCAAGCGATAGGAAGTAGTGAACAATGGCTGCGTATAGACAGAAACACACAGTCCAAGCGAGCCAGTAAACGGTGCGTCCGGACGATATAGGTTTTTCAACCAAGCGCTTCCAGTCTTCGGCAGACATAAAGTTGTAGATCTTCTTCCGCCACCCTTCTCTACTGCTGTCAGCAAGACTGTTAAAACGCAAGGTTGATAGAGTGTTGATAACTATGCTCAATATGAGAAGTGCAGAGACACCAAGATACAGAATCGTGGTAGCTGTATCGGCCACGCCTGCAGTCGCTATCGGAGTCTTGAGAGCTAAAACAACACCCGCAACCGCGAAATCACGCCAAAGAGCTGATATTAAATCCCTTGTCGCAGTTTGTGTCTTATTAACCTCGTCCTGCAAACCCTTGCGCAGATCCCCTAAGCTTTTGACAGCCTCCTTGCTTTGATCCTGGAGATGAAAGGCGAACGCTTCCTTGGCCCCCGAGAGGCTATTTTTTAAGAGTGGCGTTGAGCCAGAGGGCCACGTCGTCCCACTGTTCCAGTTGATAGCAATGTGGTTGTTGAAAAGTTGGAATTTCGTTTCACACTCCCTAGGGGTGGAGTAGATCCACTGGCAGGTGTCGTGAAGCATCTCAAAATTGATATCAGCCCAGTTAATAGGCTGGTCTATAGCTATGGGGAGTGAGCGCCCGCCTCGAAATATTACATGAGCCTCATCATCTTCCTTGCGAATCTCGGCTGGCAAGCAAAAGGAAAGCTTTTCCACCGCCACGCGTTTCCAGGCTGTAAAAGGTTCGCTTTCAGCAATTGGCTCAGCAGTCAGCAGCCATGGCTCAAGCGACGGGGGGGTAAGGGAGTGGGTAAGATCCCGTACCATTTTCCAAGGTTTTTCAGGATGTTGAGTGGCGGTCGGTAAATTTCTATCTCCACCCATTTCTTTCACTAGGAACTGATGAGTGGAAAATTCAAAGGTTTCACCTGCAACCCACACGCACATTTTTTTCTGTGAGTTCTGTGCTGAAAATTGGTTTGTCCTCAACCAGTTTTCGAAACCTTTTAAAGTTAGGAAATAACACCAGTCATCATCCGTTGGCTTCTCCAAGATGACTGTCAGTCTGTCATTTTCCACATCCTCCAAATCGAAATCTTTGATCTCGATGCTGTCGGAAACTTCTCCAAAAAGCTCCATCTTTCCGATGCCCACAGAACAAACACGCTGGGCAAGATCTTTCAATTCTCGAACAAACCCGGAAGATGTAACGCTTACTTCATCAATTCGAAAAATATGCGTAGTTTCAACCTGCGCAGAACCACCTGACGCCGTAAGTCGCTCAAAGAAGCTGCGAAGTTCCAGCGCTAGCTGTTTCATGATTCACGCAAGCGACTTGTACGAATAGTAATAACAGTTTCATCCTTTCCATTTTCTATAGTTAAGCTTCCCTTTGCCCGCGCAGGCATATTGATGGTTATGCCTTCACTTGTTACGTATTTCTTTGCCTCATTGGTAGGTAGCTCTTCCTCATCATAGGAGAACACCTCACCAGTCAAATTTAGGCTTTCCAATTCTTTGTCAAAGGTCGCTCGGATTTCATCTTGGCCATTGATGCCAAAAAAATCTGTGAAGAATTCGTCGACTTCAAAGTCTTTACGCTTTTTCGCAATCTCAACGACTTTCTCAGCGACCTTCGATGTGATAGCAGGCGGCAGATCACCCAGATGTGTCCTTACAGTTTTTTTGATTGCCTTAACCAAATCTACCGTCATTTCCTTTGAGTTCCGGAGGCGCTCTACTCCCAGGAATTCTTTGAAGAAATCACTGATTCCTGAGCGGCTCATTTTATCAATGATCACTACTTCTGAGTCTTTGGAATCCAAATCAATAAGAGCTGATTTCTGCAACGCTTTTGGTGATTCAGTAAAGTTGTTAGTAACTGCCTGAAGTATTGCCTGGGCGCCCTTAGTTTCAAATGTCACGACTTTTTCAGAGTCGTACTTGATTAAGGAATAAAACTTTTTAGCCCCTGTAATTAAACCAATTACAATCAACACGCCTGACTTCATCCGTTTATCACCAAGGCGATGAAATTGCCGCGCCAAGCTCTTGGAGATATCGACAAAATTCGACTCGCCCTTTTCCCAACTATTCAATTTGGCCTTTACTTGAGATATTTCAGCGAAAGAGAATTTATTGCCCTTGAGGGTTTCTTTGATGCGGTCAATGAAGAACGGCTCGAAGGTGCTTAAGGGGGTGTCGTCAAAAAGGATCGGATCATCGGCTCGATGATGCACCACGTGAAAAATGAAATTCTCGATTTTCAGGGCTTCGATTTCTTTATCCGTAAGAGTGGCCAAGTTAAATCCTCATCCTTGCTGGTGGCGACATGACATTAAGCATTGATGTAAGCACCTTTTCAGCGTTATGCCTAGCGTCCCCCGCAGGGCATAGCATACGAATCACTGTATGAATATACACCTACAGAAAGCGGCTGGCTGCCGTTTGGCCCCACCCAGGATCACTTGTCCGATGGAAGGCTCACTGGTAAGCGTGTTTAAGCGTGCATGAACGCTGAGCACTGGGTTACATTTTTCGAGAATCTTTTTATGCTTTTATAGAAAAGCAATAATTGCTTTTATTTTATTGCTATGGGATGCTTCTTAGCATCTGACAGGAGATCCATCCCATGAACGACATTATTTCGCTCATCGAAAACGCAGCAAAGACGAAGAATGACCTGGCGTCCGCATCTATCCGCATGCCCAAGGAGCTCTACTCATTTATCGAAGGTCTGGCTGATCAGCTCGATCTGAGTCGCCAGGAGACAATGCTGAAACTGCTAGAGAAGGGGGTTGAAGCTGCCAAGGCGGCTCTGAAGCTTGATGACAAAGAGCAGGCGGCAGTAGACATCGAGTTACTCGAACCGTCGAGCTTCCACCTTCTGAATACGAACAAGCGTCACTCATTGGAAGACCATGACCGTATGCTGAGCGAGGGTAGCGCAGCAGCTTTTTATGCCCCTTGGAAGTACAACATTGACCGTATAAAGAAAGGTGACGTGGTCTTCTTGTACGAAAATGGCAAGGGGATCGTCGCCTTCGGCCAAGGTACTGGCGAAACTGAAAAACGTGAGCATCACGGCTATCTCGAAGAGTGCCATTTTCAGCGACTGATGGATTTCACCATCTTGGATAAGCCGATTTCGGCTGCGGAGATCAAGAAAGCGGTACAGAAAAATGTCGTCTTCTTGCGCACGATGTCTCCCATGCCCGATGGCCAATTGCTGCTGAATCTGATCCAAAAGCGCTCCGCATGAAGCCTGGTGGGCGTAGTCAAAACAACCATCCCAACAGGGGCTAGGATCGGCTCAGTACGCTGCAGGGGTAGCCAACCGCACAGGCTCAATCTCTCCCTAAGTCCGCTCAGCCCATCTCTGAAGGATGGAATGATAGGAAGTCGTATAAATACAACACTCGGGTTGTATTTATAGAAATATGACACGACAATAAATGAACGCCAGCATTCCCCAGTGTCTACTGACGATTGACAAGATCAAGACCGGACGGACAGTATCCGGACGAACAATTCACGCACCACATAAAGGTTCAAGTCCGTGTGGGCCCACCAACTCCAAAGCCGCGCATTGCGCGGCTTTTGCGTTTCTGGCGTATCGACCTCATATACAGTCCAACGGTCCAAGTGATCGTGACCGAAGGTTATCGCCGGAGGAAGAACACCTTCTGCTCGCCGCCGTGAATCGACATAGCAACCCTATGTTGGGCTAAACCTGTCCGCTTGATTCATAAAATAAACTGGAGGTGCAGAACACCGGTCTAAACTCTGAGCCTCAGTTGTGCTCCGCGGGGAGGCCAGCACGCCATGCGACCCACCATCAAACTGCTCGATCAACCCACCAAATATATGTTCTTCACTGGCAAGGGCGGAGTGGGCAAAACGTCGGTCTCCACTGCGGTATCAATCGCTTTGGCTGATGCAGGCAAGCAGGTGCTGTTGGTTAGTACAGACGCCGCCTCGAACCTTGATGAGATGCTCGGTGTCGAGTTGAGCAATCAGCCTGTAGCAGTGTCGGAGGTGCCTGGGATGTTCGTGCTGAACATCGACCCCGAGGCCGCCGCCATCGACTACCGAGCCCGGGTAGTCGAGCAAATGGGCTCCCAGGCCAGCGATCAGGATATTGCTCTGGTACGCGAGCAGCTTTCGGGGGCATGCACGACCGAAATCGCAACCTTCGATGAGTTTGCCCACCTCCTGTCAGAAGGCGCAGCAGCCTACGATTATGTCGTGTTCGATACCGCGCCCACGGGGCACACGCTTAGACTGTTGAGCCTGCCAAAAGCGTGGAGCGGTTTTTTGGAAGGCAATGACCGTGGCGCGTCATGCCTGGGGCCGCACTCGGGTTTGAAAATGCAGGAGCAGCTTTTCAAGCAGGCGTTGGCGGCGCTCAACAATTCAGCCCTCACCACCGTTGTGCTAGTCACTCGCCCTGACAAAGGCGCGCTCGACGAGGCTGCGCACTCCTCCGACGAGCTCCGTGAGTTGGGTCTGGTCAACCAGCGTTTAGTGGTAAACGCGGTGTTCAAACGCAGCGATTTGAATGACCCGATCGCAGCAGCGATCGAGGCTGTTGGCCAACGGGCGCTTGACCAGATGCCAGCTTCACTGCGCCAGCTTTCAGCCGACTATATTTCGCTCAAGGCCGTAGATTCCGTTGGTTTGCCCGCGCTTCGCGGACTGCTTGCCCCGGAGCCTGCCAGACCAACAAGTACTGCAACTCAAGCGCCCTCACGCCTGGAACATCACACGCTCTCGGAGCTGATCGCCGAGCTTGCGAATGATGAACGCGGGTTGATCATGGTCATGGGCAAAGGTGGGGTTGGCAAAACCACTATTGCCGCCGCCGTCGCCCTGGGCCTGGTGCAGCACGGCAAGTCCGTGCACCTAAGCACCACTGACCCTGCGGCGCATCTGGCCGTGACCCTCAATGCCGATGTGAAAGGGCTTAGCGTTGGCCGCATTGACCCTAAGGTCGAGACCCAAAAATACGTAGACAAGATCGTGGCGTCCCGCGCGCCGACCCTGACGGAAGCTGAAATAGCCTTGCTCATCGAGGACCTTCGCTCCCCCTGTACCGAAGAGGTCGCCGTCTTCCACGCGTTCTCCCGCGTGGTTTCTCAAGCCAGGACCTCGTTCGTGGTACTGGACACCGCCCCCACGGGGCATTCCTTGCTACTGATGGATGCCACAGGCGCCTATCACCGCCAGATGCTTCGGGAATTCAAAGGCCGAGCCTCGGACCATATCGTTACGCCATTGATGCGCCTGCAAGATGCCAACTACACCAAAATTCTCCTTGTGACGCTGCCCGAAGCCACACCTGTGTCTCAGGCGGCAGCGCTGCAAGATGACTTGCGCAGGGCCAACATCGAACCGTATGCATGGGTGGTCAATAAGTCACTATTGGCTACAGCCACCACCGACCCGCTGCTGCGCGCGCGCCTGGATAGCGAGCAAAAACAGATGACGCGAGTAGCCGACCAAACCAGCCATGCTGTCATTGTGGTTCCCTGGACGGCGGAGCCGCCTGTTGGCGTCGCTGCGTTAAAGCACCTGCTGGATTGATACGCCAGCGTCGGCTCGACGCTGCGTCTCTACTGGAAGAAAGACCGTGCGAAATACAGTCATCACTTCGCAAACAACTGCCCCATATCCCGAAACGCCTTGAACTCCAGCGCATTCCCGCACGGATCAAACAGGAACAACGTCGCCTGCTCCCCCACCTGCCCCTTGAACCGAATGTGCGGTTCCAACACAAACTTCGTCTCCCGCGCCTGCAAACGCTCGGCCAGGGCATGCCAGTCTTCCCAGCCCAGCACCACGCCAAAATGCGGGACCGGCACGTCGTGGCCGTCCACTGCATTGGTATGCGCCGCTGCTTGAGAGGCGGTTTTCGGGTGTTCGTGGATGACCAATTGGTGGCCGAAGAAATTGAAGTCAACCCAGTGCTCGCTCGACCGCCCCTCCTCCAGGCCAAAGACTTCAGCGTAGAAGTGCCGCGCGGCGGCCAGGTCGAATACCGGGATTGCCAGGTGAAAAGGAGCCAATGCCATCAGGTCAAACCTCTGTGGGTATTAGATGCGTCGAGTTTAGCCTTGCTCCAGATGATGAAAAGACGATAATTTTTGCGCCGAGCTCAAATTATTTCGATGAATCGAGACGTCCATGCTGCGTGAATTGAAGACCTTTATTGCGGTAACCCGACATGGCACGTTTGCGGCGGCGGGCATGCATATCGGGCTGACGCAGTCGGCGGTGAGTGCACAGATTCGCCAGCTGGAGCAGGTGCTGGGGATGCAATTGTTCGACCGCACGGGACGCCAGGCCACCCTGAATGCCGCCGGCATTCGCGCTTTGCCGCTGGCCAAGGAAATCCTGGAGACCTTCAACCGCATGACGGTGCCGGTGGATGCCAACGAATACCGGGGCGAGTTGAAAGTCGGCGCGATCACCACGGCGCAGACCGGCCTGTTGCCTCAGGCGCTGGTGCGCTTACGCCAAGCCGCGCCGACAGTGGAATGCAAATTGGTGCCCGGGGTCTCCCTTGAGCTGCTGAGCCAGGTCGACGCCGGCGAGCTGGACTCGGCGATCATCATTCGCCCGCCCTTTGACTTGCCCAAGGAGTTGCATGTACGCGTGCTGCGCAAAGAACCGTTCGTACTGATCGTGCCTCAGACTATCGACGGCGATGACCCTTTGCAATTGCTCGGCACACAGCCACACGTACGTTATGACCGCGCTTCGTTTGGGGGGCGATTGGTCAGCCGATTTCTGCGTGAACAAAAGATAGAGGTACAGGTAGCGCTCGAGCTGGATGAGCTGGAAGCCATCGTGAAGATGGTCGAGTGCGGCCTGGGCGTGTCGTTGATTCCCCAGGCGGGCCTGTGGCTGGAGCGCTCGCCCAAGGTGCGGATTATCCCGCTGGGTCATCTGACCTTTTACCGCGAGATCATCCTGTTGAGCCGCTACAGCCAACGCCACCTACCGGTGCCGCAGCTGTTCGCCCGCTGCCTGCTCGCCGACGCAAGCCTGTAACATGCCACCCCATTGCCGCCCCATTGCCGCCCGTATCGGAGCCTCCCTTGCACGCCCTAGATGAAATCGATCGCCAATTGATCGCCGCTTTGCAGATCAACGCTCGCGAAAGCGTCGCCATGCTTGCCCGGCAGTTGGGTATCGCGCGCACCACGGTGACGTCGCGCCTGGCGCGCCTGGAAAAAACCCAGGTGATTACCGGTTACGGCGTGCGTCTCGGCCAGCGCGTTGTGGATGGCGGTTTGCAGGCTTATGTCGGCATCACCGTGCAGGCACGCTCAGGCAAGGACGTGCTACGCAGGCTCAGCGCCATGGCTCAGGTCCAGCAGCTATGCGCCGTGAGCGGCGAGTTCGATTACGTGGCCTGGCTGCGCACCGATTCGCCGGAGCAGTTGGATCAACTGCTGGACCAGATCGGCAGCGTCGACGGCGTGGAGAAAACCACCACCTCGATCATCCTCAGCAATAAATTGGACCGTGGCCAGCCAATCTGACCAGCCACTTCGTCATATTGACCAAAAACAATCCAAACCGACGACAGTTTGCGTCTTATTAACGAGCGCTACGCTGCCTAAACTGGCTGCCATCTTTTCCTATACTCAGCGGGTCGCTTCCCGTCGAGTCGTCAGTAAGGTCAGCCATGAGCATTCCTTCCAGCACCATCAGCAAAACCAACCGCCACCCGGTCGACGGCAAGAAGCCCATCACCATCTTCGGCCCGGACTTCCCGTTTGCCTTTGATGACTGGATCGAACACCCAGCAGGCCTGGGCAGCATTCCCGCAGCCAACCATGGCGCCGAGGTGGCGATCGTCGGCGCCGGGATTGCCGGGCTGGTGGCCGCTTATGAACTGATGAAGCTGGGTTTGAAGCCCGTGGTATACGAAGCCTCGAAGATGGGTGGCCGCCTGCGTTCCCAAGCCTTTGAAGGCGCCGAAGGCATCATCGCCGAGCTGGGTGGCATGCGTTTCCCGGTATCGTCCACGGCGTTCTATCACTACGTGGACAAACTGGGCCTGGACACCAAACCCTTTCCCAACCCGCTGACCCCAGCCTCCGGCAGTACGGTGATCGACCTGGAAGGCCAGACCCACTACGCACAAAAGCTCTCTGACTTGCCGGCACTGTTCCAGGAAGTGGCTGACGCCTGGGCCGATGCCCTGGAAGCCGGTTCGCAGTTCGGCGATATCCAGCAAGCCATCCGCGACCGTGACGTGCCACGCCTCAAAGAACTGTGGAATAAACTGGTGCCCTTGTGGGACGACCGCACGTTCTATGATTTTGTCGCCACCTCCAAGGCGTTCGCCAAATTGTCGTTCCATCACCGCGAAGTGTTCGGCCAGGTCGGTTTCGGCACGGGCGGCTGGGACTCGGATTTCCCCAATTCCATGCTGGAAATCTTCCGCGTGGTGATGACTAACTGCGACGACCACCAGCACCTGGTGGTCGGCGGCGTGGCGCAAGTGCCCATGGGCATCTGGCGCCATGTGCCGGAACGTTGCGCCCATTGGCCAGCGGGTACCAGCCTCAGTTCATTGCACAGCGGCGCGCCACGGGCCGGGGTCAAGCGCATTGCCCACGCGCCCGGTGGCCGGTTCGCAGTCACCGACAACTACGGTGACACCCGCGAATACGCGGCGGTACTGACCACCTGCCAGAGCTGGTTGTTGACCACCCAGATCGAATGCGATGAAACCCTGTTCTCGCAAAAGATGTGGATGGCCCTCGACCGTACGCGCTACATGCAGTCGTCGAAAACCTTCGTGATGGTCGACCGCCCGTTCTGGAAAGACAAAGACCCGGAAACCGGCCGCGACCTGATGAGCATGACCCTCACCGATCGCCTGACCCGTGGCACTTACCTCTTCGACAACGGCGACGACAAGCCGGGCGTGATCTGCCTGTCGTACTCGTGGATGAGCGACGCCCTGAAAATGCTCCCGCAGCCCATCGACAAGCGGGTGAAGCTGGCCCTCGACGCGCTGAATAAGATCTACCCGAAAGTCGACATCAAGGCGCGCATCATCGGCGACCCGATCACCGTGTCCTGGGAAGCCGACCCACACTTCCTCGGGGCCTTCAAGGGCGCGCTGCCCGGCCACTATCGCTACAACCAGCGGATGTACGCGCACTTCATGCAGAAGGACATGCCCGCCGAACAACGTGGGATTTTCATCGCCGGCGACGACGTATCCTGGACCCCCGCCTGGGTGGAAGGCGCCGTGCAAACCTCGCTGAACGCGGTGTGGGGCATCATGACCCACTTCGGTGGCAGCACCCATCCAGAAAACCCAGGGCCGGGTGATGTGTTCGATGACATCGGGCCGATCGCCCTGCCCGAGTAAGGAGTTGACCATGCGTGTCACCCTGTACCAATGCCCGCCCTTGCCCCTGGATGTGGCGGGCAACCTCAAGCGCCTGCACAAACTGGCGCATGAGGCGTCCGGCGCTGATGTGCTGGTGCTGCCGGAGATGTTCCTGACCGGCTACAACATCGGCGCCGAGGCCGTGGGCGCACTGGCCGAAGCGCAGAATGGCCCATCAGCCCATGCGATTGCCGAATTGGCACGCAGCGCCAAGCTGGCGATTCTGTACGGCTACCCGGAACGAGCCGAGGATGGGCAAATCTACAACGCCGTTCAATTGATCGACGCCAACGGGCAGCGCCTGTGCAACTACCGCAAGACGCACTTGTTTGGCGACCTGGATCATTCGATGTTCAGCGCCGGCGAGGATGATTTCCCGCTGGTGGAACTCAACGGCTGGACGCTCGGATTTCTCATCTGCTACGACCTGGAGTTCCCGGAAAACACCCGGCGCCTGGCCCTGGCCGGTGCCGAACTGATCCTGGTGCCCACGGCCAATATGGTGCCGTTCGACTTTGTTGCCGACGTCACCGTGCGGGCACGGGCCTTTGAGAACCAGTGCTACGTGGCCTACGCCAACTATTGCGGGCACGAAGGCGAGATCCATTACTGCGGACAAAGCAGCATCGCCGCGCCCAATGGCCAGCGCATCGCCCAGGCCGGCCTGGATGAAGCCTTGATTGTCGGCACGCTGGAACACCAATCGATCCTCGACGCCCGCGCCGCCAATCACTACCTGCAAGACCGTCGCCCCGAGCTCTATGGCACGCTGTACAAGCCCTGACCTGATGGGTTTGCTAGCATAGGCGCTTCCTACGTTTCGGAAGTGCCCATGCCTGCGCCGGTCCATCCTCACCACTCTCATCTGACCCTGGCCAATGGTTTGCGGGTTTCCCTGCGTCATGTCCCGCGCCTGAAGCGCTGCGCGGCGGCCTTAAGAGTGGCTGCCGGCAGCCATGACGTCCCCTTGGCGTGGCCAGGCCTGGCGCATTTCCTGGAACACTTGCTGTTTCTGGGCACGGTGCGGTTCACGGGTGACGAAGGCCTGATGAGCTACGTGCAGCGCCACGGCGGCCAGGTCAACGCCAGCACGCGCGAGCGCACCACGGACTTTTTCTTTGAGCTGCCGGTATCGACCTTCGACGATGGGCTGGAGCGGCTGGCGGACATGCTGACTCACCCGCGCCTGATGCTGGAAGACCAACGGCGCGAGCGCGAGGTGCTGCACGCGGAGTTCGTCGCCTGGTCCGAGGATGCCAACGCACAGCAACAAGTGGCACTGCTGCAAGGCGTCGCCGCCAATCATCCACTGCGGGGTTTTCACGCCGGCAATCGCGATAGCCTGCCGCTGGAAAGCGAGGCATTCCAGCACGCGTTGCGGGGATTTCACGCGCACTTCTATCGAAGCGGGCAGATGACGTTGAGCCTTGCCGGCCCACAATCCTTGGAGCAACTGGAAGCCTTGGCGCAGCGGTTCAGTGACGCACTGACATCGGGGCCCCTGCATCCGCAGGACGCCCCACCCGCCTTGATGGCCGGCCTGGCGCGCGGTTATCAACACACTGCTGGCAATCACCTGCATCAGGTCATCACCTGCGCAGCACCCCGCGAAGCGCTGGATTTCCTGTGCCTCTGGCTTAATACGTCGGCGCCGGGCGGTCTGCTTGCCGAAGTGAAAACGCGACAACTGGCCACCGCGCTGCATGCCAGCGTGGTTTATCACTTCAGCGGGCAAGCGCTGCTGGATATCGACTTTACCCTGGGCACCCAACGCGGCTCGGCACCACAGATCGAGACACTGCTGCACGACTGGCTGAGCTTTTTCGCGCACAGCGACTGGACACCCTTGCGCGAAGAGTTCGCCTTGCTGAACGCGCGCCAACAACAGACCCTGAGCGCACTCGCCTTGGCGCGACATGACAGCGACGGCCTGGAGCCACAACTGTCGGAACACAGCGCCACCGCCCTCAAGGCCATGCTCGACGCCCTGCAACTGGCGCCCTCCCGGCACACCTGGCAGCTCCCGCCGAACAACCCGTTCCTGCGCCCGCCTGCCAGGGACGAACGCGCCGGTTTGATCCGTGGCCAGACCAGCGCCCATCGCGGCTTACGCACCTTCGCCCAGGACCGTTCACGGGGGCGCAGGGAAGTGTCGGCACTGACCTTCAGCCAGGCCCTGGCGGATGACAGCGGCGAAGGCGCTTTGTACCTGCACTGGCGCTTTGATTCTTCCGTGCCAGCAGGGCTGGAAAGCACATTGCAGCCCTTGCGCACGAATGCCCGCCAGGCCGGGGTCGAATTGTCTTTCGAAACGACCGGCAACGATTGGCTGCTGAAAATGGTCGGCCTGCATGAGCCCATGCCGGCCGTGCTGGAAGCGTTGGCACATCGCCTGCACCAGCCGTTGGAGGCGCCCTGCGCCCAGCCCACTATGATCGCGATTCGAACATTGCTCAGCGCCCTGCCGGCGTGCTGCGCCGGCAGCCCGCCCAAGGCCGGTGAGCCATCGGCGTCGTGGGCCAACGCGCGTTGGCACGGGCTGGGCTGCGGTTTGCCCGCCGCGTATGAAGCGGCGATCAAAACCGCTGCCGCTCGCTTGCCCGGGCAGCCCGTTAACAGCGAGCACGTCCCCCCAAGCCTCAGCGGTCAACAGCTGTGGCATGAGGTAAAGACCGATTCCAACGACGCCGCCTTGCTGCTGTTTTGCCCGACACCCACATATTCCCTGGCGGATGAAGCGTCATGGCGACTGCTCGGGCACTTGCTCCAGGGCCCGTTCTATCAACGTCTGCGCGTTGAATTGCAGCTGGGCTACGCCGTATTCAGCAGTGTCCGACAAATCAACGGGCAAACCGGCCTGTTGTTGGGGGTGCAGTCCCCCAGTGTTTCCCTTGAAGCGATCGTTGATCACTTCCAGGCGTTTCTTGCCCAACTGCCGGCATTGATCGACAGCAACGACGACCTGGGCCAGCAACCCTTGGCGCAACAATTCACAGCGCAGGCGCTGCCCATCGCCCAAGCCGCCGAACTGTTGTGGCACGCGCGCTTGGCAGGCCATCCGTCGGATTACCTCTCGCAGTTGCAACAAGCAATCCTGACCCGCACCCGCGACGACCTGCAGTACGCCGCCCAACAATTGCAGGTCGCCGCGGGCGGCTGGCGCTGCGTCGCCAATGGTCCGCGCATCAATGCTGCCTGGCAGACGGTGCAGTGATCATTGCCGCCCCTGCAATAGGCTTTTTCCACCAAGACAGCGCTAACTTAAAAAGAATTCGGTAACATTCCCACGCACACATCTGAACATCTCCGACTGGAGGTGGACTATATGTATTACTTGGTAGTAAACGTCCCATCCCTTCGTAGGAGTAAGAATATGACCTGGTCCAAACCTGCTTACACTGATCTGCGCATCGGTTTCGAAGTGACCATGTACTTCGCCAGCCGCTGATTGGCTGGGTAAGATTACGCCTCGGCTCGTCCGGGGCGTTTTTGTTTTCAGCTTTGCTTGATGGAGCGGCCATGTTTGTCCAGATTCTAGGTTCCGCCGCCGGCGGCGGCTTCCCGCAGTGGAACTGCAACTGCGTGAACTGCGCAGGCTTTCGTGACGGCAGCCTGCGGGCGCAGGCACGTACCCAGTCGTCCATCGCGATTTCCGACGATGGCGTCAATTGGGTGCTGTGCAATGCTTCGCCGGATATTCGCGCGCAACTCCAGAGCTTCGCGCCCATGCAGCCCGGTCGCGCGCTGCGCGATACCGGCATCAGCGCAATCATCCTGATGGACAGCCAGATCGACCACACCACCGGCTTGTTGAGCCTGCGCGAAGGCTGCCCGCACCAAGTGTGGTGCACCGACATGGTCCATGAAGACCTGAGCAGCGGCTTCCCCCTGTTCACCATGTTGACCCACTGGAACGGCGGCCTGGCCTGGAACCGTATCGAGCTGGACGCCAGCTTCACGATCCCGGCCTGCCCCAACCTGCGCTTCACCCCGCTGCCGCTGCGCAGCGCCGCGCCCCCCTATTCGCCGCACCGCTTCGACCCGCACCCCGGCGACAACATCGGCCTGATCGTCGAAGACCTGCGCACTGGCGGCAAACTGTTCTACGCCCCAGGCCTGGGTAAAGTCGATGCGCCGCTGCTGGAGATCATGGCCGGCAGTGATTGCCTGCTGGTGGATGGCACGATGTGGGACGACGATGAGATGCAGCGCCGTGGCGTCGGCACCCGCACCGGTCGCGAGATGGGCCACCTGGCACAGAACGGCCCCGGTGGCATGCTCGAAGTGCTGGAACAATTGCCGAAGCAGCGCAAAGTGCTTATCCATATCAACAATACCAACCCGATCCTCGATGAAGACTCCCCCGAACGAGCGGAACTGGTGCGGCGCAATGTCGAAGTGGCTTACGACGGCATGAGCATTGAATTGTAGGAGCTGACGACATGACTGACACACCGTTGACACCCGTCGAATTCGAGCACGCCCTGCGGGCCAAGGGCGCCTTCTACCATATCCATCACCCATACCACGTGGCGATGTATGAAGGCCGCGCCACCCGCGAGCAGATCCAGGGCTGGGTCGCCAACCGTTTCTACTACCAGGTGAATATCCCGCTGAAAGACGCCGCGATCCTGGCCAACTGCCCGGACCGCGAGATCCGCCGCGAATGGATCCAGCGCCTGCTCGACCACGATGGCGCCCCCGGTGAAGATGGCGGTATCGAAGCCTGGCTGCGTTTGGGCCAGGCTGTCGGCCTCGACCCGGACCAACTGCGCTCCCAGGAACTGGTGCTGCCCGGCGTGCGCTTTGCGGTGGACGCCTACGTCAACTTTGCGCGCCGCGCCAGCTGGCAGGAAGCCGCCAGCAGCTCGCTGACCGAGCTGTTCGCACCGCAGATCCACCAATCACGCCTCGACAGCTGGCCACAGCATTACCCGTGGATCGACCCCACCGGCTACGAGTATTTCCGCACCCGCCTGGGCCAGGCCCGACGCGATGTGGAACACGGGCTGGCGATCACCCTGCAGCACTACACCACCCGTGAAGGCCAGGAGCGCATGCTGGAAATTCTCCAGTTCAAACTGGACATCCTGTGGAGCATGCTGGATGCCATGAGCATGGCCTACGAACTGAATCGCCCGCCGTATCACAGCGTGACCGAGCAGCGGGTCTGGCATAAAGGGATCGCCCTATGAGCTTTGATCGCAGCAAAAAACCGACCTGGCGCCAGGGCTACCGCTACCAGTACGAACCCGCGCAAAAAGGCCATGTGTTGCTCTACCCCGAAGGCATGATCAAGCTCAACGACAGCGCCGCGCTGATTGGTGGGTTGATCGACGGTGAGCGCGACGTGGCGGCGATCATCACTGAGCTGGATAAACAATTCCCCGGTGTGCCTGAGCTGGGTGATGACATCGAGCAATTCATGGAGGTCGCCCGTGCTGAGCACTGGATCACCCTTGCCTGAAAAACCGGCGATCGGCCTGCCGCTGTGGCTGCTCGCCGAGCTGACCTACCGCTGCCCGTTGCAATGCCCGTATTGCTCCAACCCGCTGGACTTTGCCGAGCAAGGCAAGGAGCTGAGCACCGAGCAGTGGATCAAGGTGTTTCGCGAGGCTCGTGAGATGGGCGCCGCGCAACTGGGGTTTTCCGGCGGTGAGCCGCTGGTGCGCCAGGACCTGGCCGAGTTGATCGCTGAAGCGCGCAAGCTGGGCTTCTACACCAACCTGATCACCTCGGGTATCGGCCTGACCGAGCAGAAGATCAGCGACTTCAAGAAAGCCGGCCTGGACCATATCCAGATCAGCTTCCAGGCCAGCGACGAACAGGTAAACAACCTGCTGGCCGGTTCTAAAAAAGCCTTCGCGCAAAAGCTGGAAATGGCCCGTGCAGTGAAGGCGCACGGCTACCCGATGGTGCTGAACTTCGTCACCCACCGGCACAATATCGACAAGATCGACCGCATCATCGAGCTGTGCATCGCGCTGGAGGCGGACTTTGTCGAACTCGCCACCTGCCAGTTCTACGGCTGGGCGCAGCTCAATCGTGTGGGCCTGTTGCCGACCCAGGAGCAACTGGTGCGCGCCGAACGCATCACCAACGAATACCGCGCCAAGCTCGAAGCCGAAGGCCACCCGTGCAAGCTGATCTTCGTCACCCCGGATTACTACGAGGAACGCCCGAAAGCCTGCATGAACGGCTGGGGCAGTATCTTTCTGACGGTAACACCCGACGGCACCGCCCTGCCTTGCCATGGCGCCCGACAGATGCCGGTGCAGTTTCCCAATGTGCGCGACCACAGCATGCAGCACATCTGGTACGACTCCTTCGGCTTCAACCGCTTTCGCGGCTATGACTGGATGCCCGAGCCGTGCCGTTCATGCGATGAAAAGGAAAAGGACTTCGGCGGCTGCCGCTGCCAGGCGTTCATGCTCACGGGGGATGCGAGCAATGCCGACCCGGTGTGCAGCAAGTCCGAGCAACACGGCATCATCCTTCAAGCACGGGAAGAAGCCGAACATGCCACCCAGACCATCGAGCAACTGGCCTTTCGCAATGAGCGCAACTCACGGCTCATCGCAAAAGGCTGACGACCTCAGCGCTTGGCGATGATGTACACGGCGTGGATGATGCCCGGGAAGTAACCGCACAAGGTCAGCAGGATGTTCAGCCAGAACGCGCCGGCAAACCCCACTTGCAGGAACACACCCAGTGGCGGCAGCAGAATGGCGATGATGATACGAATGAAATCCATGGGTCAGCTCCAAAAAGTCGGCTCGTGTGAGCCGTGTAGCTAATCGACCTTGGGGGTTCGTGAGGGTTCAGTGGGATCTGGCACCGGGCCATACCGAAGTGCACAGTCAAAAAAACGCCCCCAGCCGAAAAAATCAGGCTGGAGGCGACGCGTAGACCGCGAGACGGTTCAGGAATAAGGGGTTAAACGGCGATGCCCTTGCGGCATTGCAACTGCGCGGTGCGCACGCGGGAGAAAGCGCGGGCCAGGCGCAGGAGCATTTCGTCGATATTGCTCTTGCTCACGGTCAACGCCGGCGTGAAGCGCAGGCAGTCGGGCTGCGGGGCGGTCAGGATCAAGCCTTCATGAAGTGCAGCTTTTACTACGGCGTCCGCAGAGTCATCCGACAGCGTCAGCCCCCACATCAGGCCGTGACCGCGCAGTTCGCCGTGATCGTAGCGATAAGCCAGGCGGGCCAGGCCTTCACCCAGGTAAGCACCCGACTCGCGCACATGTTCAAAGAAGCCGTTCTCCAACACAGTATCGAGGACCGCGACACCGGCCGACGCCATCAGCGCGTTGCCATGATGGGTGCCTTCCAGCTCCCCCACTTCAAAGCAACAGGCTTTGCCCCGCGCCAACAGCGCCGCCAACGGTACGCCGCCGCCCAGGCCTTTGCCGAGGGTAACGATGTCGGCCCGCACGCCGTACTGCTCTTGCGCGAGCAAGGTGCCGCAACGGCCGACGCCGGTTTGCACTTCGTCGAGGATCAGCAGAATCCCCAGCTCACGACACAGGCGCTCAACGCCTTTAAGGTAGTGATCGGTCGCCGGGATGACCCCGGCTTCACTCTGGATCGGCTCCAGCATGATGGCGACGGTGTGTGCATCGACCGCGGCGTGCAAGGCCGGCAGGTCGTTGAACGGCACATGGCTGAAACCCGGCAACTGCGGCTCAAAGCGGTTTTCCTGGGTGCTCGCCGAGGCCGACATCGCCGCAAAGCTGCGACCATGACAACCGTTGCTGGCACTGATGATTCGATACGCGCCACCGCGATACAACTGCCCCCATTTGCGCGCCAGCTTGATCGCCGCTTCGCAGGCTTCCGCGCCACTGTTGAGCAGGTACGCCTGGTCGCTGCCGGTGCGATGACACAAGCGCTCGACCAGAGTGAGTTGGGCGCGATTGTGCAGGGCATTGCCGGGATTGATCAGGGATTGGGTCTGATCAGCCAGGGCCTTGATCAGGACCTGTGGGCTGTGGCCGAGGCTATTGGCGGCACTGCCCTGGCTGAAATCCAGGTAGGCACGGTCATCGCTGTCCCACAGCCAGGATGCCTGGCCACGTACAAAGACTTGTGGGGGGCGTGCCACGGTTGGCATCAGGCATTCGCCGGGGAGATCTTCATGGGGCGCGTCCAGGATCAGGTCATCCAGGCTCGCCGCGGGGCGACGCAAATTGAACAGGTTCACACTTTACCTCCCATGGCAACCACGCCTTGGTCGGTCCCACCGGCAAAACCCCACGAGAGGTTTTTTGCCTTGCCTATGCAAATACCATCAACATAAACGCTATTCATTGCCCGATCTGGCCCTGTAAGCCTTGTGGATAGGCGCTAGACTAGGCGTCTCGGCGGCTAACGGCCATTTCGATTTTCCAGCTTTTTCGATAAGAAAGACTTATGGATTTCAAGCAACTGCGTTATTTCGTCGCGGTATATGAAGAAGGCCACGTGGGCCGTGCCGCTGAACGCCTGTCGATCTCCCAACCGGCGCTGTCACAGCAGATTCGCCAACTGGAGCAGAACCTGGATGTCAGCCTGTTCGAGCGCAGCAGCAAGCGCCTGTTACCGACACTCGCCGCCCATACCTTGTACAACCACGCCCTGCCTTTGATCGACGGTATGCAGCAAGCCGTCGAAGCCTTGCGCAACTTCAAGGGCCAGGCACTGCGCACCTTGGCCATCGGCGTACTGCAAACCGTGCACACCAGCCTGGTGCCGCAGATGCTGGAGCGGGTGCGCAAGGCCCAACCCCACCTGGTGGTGCAGATCTACGAATTGACCGGGATTGAGATTGAACGGCGGCTGCTCAACGGCTCGCTGGACATCGGCATCAGTTACCTGCCGCCACGCCAGCCGGGCCTGCACGGTGTGCTGTTGTATGAAGATGAACTGAAAGTGGTGATCCCCGAGGATCACCCCCTGCGCGAATTCAAGAAGGTCTCGCTGAAACAGGCGGCCGAATTGCCGATGTTGCTGCTGGGAGAAGAGTTTCAGGTTCGACAGATCTGGCAGGGCCAGTTGGCTAACCTCGGGCGGCGCCCGCAAGTGCAAGCGGAGCTCAATACCATGGTGGGGATTCTCGACAGCCTGCCCCATACCAAACTGGCGACCGTCTTGCCGGGCCGTTCCCAGGATGAACACAACAGCCAGTCGCTGCTGTGGAAGCCCTTGAGCGAACCCAGGGTGCCGCTGAAAGTGGGCCTGGTATGCCGCGATGTGCAGCGTCAGCAGGCCACGATGGCGTTGCTGCGCACCTTGCTTGAAGACGTGATGAATGCCCCGCTGGCCCAGCCCTGAACTTAGCGCCCCCGACTTTTTCGCGGGCAAAAGAAAACCCCGCCGAAGCGGGGCTTTGCAGACTGTTTCCCTGACATCCATTTCACTCCGCCATCCTGGCAGAATCCTACGTGTCCGTGTTGTTGCTTTGCGCTTCCTGCGCGACGTCCATGTGAAGTAGATTATCCGTGGATCCAATTTGGCGATAGAGGACGAATAGCGGCACGTCATGTAAGAGAATGCTTACACGCCCTCCCCCCCCCTTAGAACTGCGCTTCATCCAGCAAAAACAGCGATTCGCTACCGGCTTTTACAGACGCACTCAGTGAGTGAATCCGCGGCAACAGACGGGCAAAGTAGAACCGTGCAGTGCCCAGCTTGCTGGCGTAGAAGTCTTCCTGCGCCTCTTTGCCCAACGCGGCCTTGGCCATCAATGCCCACATATAGGCATAGGCCATGTATCCAAATGCATGCAGGTATTCCACCGAGGCCGCGCCGATTTCATTCGGGTTGGTCTTGGCGCGGTCCAGCACCCAGGCGGTCAGGTCGTCCAGGTTATCCACCGCCGCGTTCAGCGGCTTGGTGAACTCGGCCAACTCAGGGCCTGCGGTGGCGGTGAACTGGCGAATCTCATCGGCGAACAAGGTGTAGAACGCACCGCCGCTGCCGACGATCTTGCGCCCCATCAAGTCCAACGCCTGAATACCGTTGGTGCCTTCGTAGATCTGGGTGATACGCACATCGCGCACCAGTTGCTCCTGGCCCCATTCACGAATGTAGCCGTGGCCGCCAAACACTTGCTGGCCGAGCACGGCGGTTTCCAGGCCCAGGTCGGTGAGGAAGGCCTTGGCGACAGGGGTCAACAGCGCCACCAGGTTGTCGGCACGTTCACGGGTGGCAGCGTCTTCACTGAACTTGGCGATGTCCAACTGCGTCGCCACGTAAGTGGAGAACGCACGGCCGCCTTCGTTCGAGGCTTTCATGGTCAGCAGCATACGGCGCACGTCGGGGTGCACGATGATCGGATCAGCCACCTTGTCCTTGGCCTGCGCCCCCAGGGGCGAACGGCTCTGCAAGCGGTCACGCGCATATTCGATCGCGTTCTGGTACGAGCGCTCGCCGGACGCCAGGCCCTGGATACCCACCCCCAGGCGCTCGTAGTTCATCATGGTGAACATCGCTGCCAACCCACGGTTAGGCTCGCCCACCAGGTAGCCGACCGCTTCGTCGAAGTTCATCACGCAGGTCGCCGACGCCTGGATACCCATCTTGTGTTCAATGGAACCGCAGCTCACCGGGTTACGCGCGCCCAGGCTGCCGTCGGCGTTCACCATGAACTTCGGCACCAGGAACAACGAAATGCCCTTGGGACCGGCCGGCGCATCCGGCAACTTGGCCAGCACCAGGTGGATGATGTTTTCCGTCAGGTCGTGTTCACCACCGGTGATAAAGATCTTGGTGCCGCTGACTTTGTAGGACCCATCCGATTGAGGCTCGGCCTTGGTCCGGATAATGCCCAGGTCGGTGCCGGCATGGGCCTCGGTCAGGCACATGGAACCGGCCCACTTGCCGGAGTACATATTCGGCAGGTAGGTGGCCTTGAGCGCCTCGCTGGCATGGGTGTTGATCGATACACAGGCGCCCGAGGTCAACATCGGGTACAGGCCGAACGCCAGGCTCGACGAGTTGATCATCTCTTCGACCTGGGCCGACACGGCCTTGGGCATGCCCATGCCACCGAAGATCGGGTCACCGCCGACACCGACCCAGCCACCTTCCGCGTAGGTTTTGTACGCCTGGGGGAAACCCTCCGGCGTGGTGACGACCGTGTCCGCCCAGTGGCAACCCTGTTCATCGCCACCACGGCTGAGCGGGGCGATGGATTTGGCGGTGACTTTGCCGGCCTCTTCAAGGATCGCCTCAACGGTTTCGGCATCTACGGTGTCTGCCAATGCCGGCAATTGGGCCCAAGTTTTGGCGACCTCAAAAACTTCGTTGAGGACGAAGCGCATATCACGCAGCGGCGCTTTGTAATCAGCCATGGCAAACCTCGTGAGAACGTGAAAAGTGATTCGATAGGATCGGTTTTACAGGCTCCGAGTGTACCCGAACAACTTTTCAGACACATAGGGTCCACTTGTGACTGATTGGTATTTTTAAGTCATCACAACGCAAATGCCTCCGCAGACAGACTCATCAGGCAGTCACTGCCGGCTTCCACGGCCGCCCGATGGGTCGCAGTACGTGGCAGCAAGCGCTTGAAATAGAAGTCGCAGGTGGCCAGCTTGGCTGTGGCGAAGTCGCTGTCGCCCTGTTCCAGCGCTGCAATCGCCATGCGCAGCCACAGGTAGGCAAGGATGACGTAACCGCTGTACATCAGGTAATCCACCGCAGCGGCGCCCACTTCGTCAGGGTTTTTCATCGCGGCCATCCCGACCTGGGTGGTCAGCTCGCCCCATTCCTGGTTCAGTTGATTGAGCTGCAGCACATAGCCTTTGAGCTGCGCATGCTCGGCATTCGCCGCGCAAAACTTATGCACAATCCTGGTAAAGCCGCGCAGCAGCTTGCCCTGGCTGCCCAACACCTTGCGCCCCAGCAGGTCGAGGGCCTGGATGCCGTTGGTGCCTTCATAGATCGGCGCAATCCGCGCATCGCGTGCCAGTTGCTCCATGCCCCACTCACGAATGTAGCCATGGCCGCCGAATACCTGCATGCCGTGGTTGGTCACCTCCAGCCCGGTATCGGTCATAAAGGCTTTGCAGATCGGCGTCAGGAACGCCAGCAGGTCTTCAGCCTCCTGGCGCTGGCCGGCGTCGCGGCTCAGGTGCGCGGTGTCGAGCAGTTGCGCGGTGAAATAGGTCAGCGCCCGGTTGCCCTCGTTGAACGCTTTCATGGTCAGCAACATACGGCGCACATCGGGGTGCACGATGATCGGGTCGGCGGCTTTTTCCGGCGCCTTGGCGCCGGTAAGCGAGCGCATTTGCAGGCGGTCGTTGGCGTACTTGATCGCGCCCTGGAAGCTCGCCTCGCCGTTACACAGGCCCTGCATGCCGGTCCCCAGGCGTGCATGGTTCATCATGGTGAACATGCAGTTGAGGCCCTTGTTCGCCTCGCCAATCAAAAAGCCCCGGGCGCCGTCAAAGTTCAGCACGCAGGTGGCCGAGCCCTTGATGCCCATCTTGTGCTCGATGGAGCCGCAATGCACGGCGTTGCGTTCACCGGAATCGGCATGAAACTTGGGCACGATAAAGAGGGAGATGCCCTTGGTGCCCGCTGGCGCATCCGGCAGCTTGGCCAGCACCAGGTGGATGATATTGGCGCTCATGTCGTGTTCACCGGCCGAGATGAAAATCTTGCTGCCGGTGACGGCGTAGCTGCCATCCGCCTGGGGCACGGCACGGGTCTTGATCAGGCCCAGGTCGGTACCGCAGTGGGCTTCGGTCAGGCACATGGTGCCGGTCCATTGGCCGGCGGTGAGTTTGCTCAGGTAGGTGGCTTTCTGTTCCTCGGTGCCATGGGCGTGGATCGCCGACATCGCGCCGTGGGTCAGCCCCGGGTACATACCCCAGGAGGTGTTACTGGCGCCGATCATTTCGCTCAGCACCAGGCCCAGGGATTGCGGCAAGCCTTGGCCTCCGTAGGCGGGGTCTGCCGCCACGCCGTGCCAGCCACCTTCCACGTACTGGGCGAAGGCTTCCTTGAAACCTTTGGGCGTGGTCACCACGCCATTATCGAAATGGCAGCCTTCTTCATCGCCACTGCGATTGAGCGGTGCCAGCACGTTCTCGCAAAATTTCGCACCTTCTTCGAGGATCGCACTGACCATGTCCGGGCTGGCGTCCGTCGCGCCCAGCGCCGCGTAATGGCCATGGAAGTCGAACACGTGGTCGATCAGAAAGCGCATGTCGCGCAGGGGAGCTTTGTACTCAGGCATGGCAATGTCTCCGGCAGCAGATGATTTCAACCTACTGCCGGCCAGCGCCCCGGACAATCACTGTAGAGCCGCTGAATACACCACCATCACTCAACCGGCAGCGCTCTCCATGCGCACGGCGCCGCGGCGGGTTTGCCCGGCCGCGACCACGCAATTACGCCCGGCGCCCTTGGCGGCGTAGAGCGCCTGGTCGGCGGACTTGAGCACCTCTTCGGGCGTGCGCTGCTCAGCCTGGCGCTCGGCCACGCCGATGCTGACGGTCACCGAGACACTTGAGGCGCCACTCCCCGCCCGGCGTTGACGGCCCTGCTGATCGTCCTGGGGCCGGTCTGAGTGGCGCAACTTGATGTCGTAGTCGGCGATGATCTCGCGAATTTCCTCCAGGTGCGGCATGCACTCGTCCAGGGTCTTGCCGGCAAATACCACGGCGAACTCTTCACCGCCGTAACGGTAGGCACGCCCACCCCCATTGACCTTGGACAGTTTGCTCGCCACCAGGCGCAGCACTTGGTCCCCCACATCGTGGCCATGGGTGTCGTTGAAACGCTTGAAGTGGTCGACGTCGCTCATGGCCAGCACATAGTTGCGCCCCAGCCGCTGCATGCGCTCGTTGAGGGCACGACGCCCCGGCAGGCCGGTCAGCTCGTCACGGAAGGCCATTTGATAGGCCTCGTGGGCGACACCGGCAGCGATCATCAGCATCACTTGGCTGCACATGATGTTCAGGGTAAACGGCAGGATAAATGTCTGCGGCAGCATCCAGAACATCCCCAGCAGCCCGACCATCTGCGCCGCATGCAGCGGCCGCGGCTGGTACCAGTACTGCGCCGCCAGGGTCAGGAAACCAATCAGGAACATCGGGTACGACAGCTGGATCAGGCTCATCCAGGTGCCATGCAACGCCGGCCAGCGAATTTCGGCCAACCAGTTGAGCAGCGCCTGGGGATAACTTTGCTCAAGAGCCAGGGCCACGCTGCCTACCGCCAGCAACACCGCGCCACGTGCGACAAAGTCGCGGAACAGGTGGGTCTTTTCTTGCCACAGGGCATAGACGCTGAACAACACGGGCAACAGCAGGCAACACAGGTGGAACACCACCGCCGCGTCTTCGCGAACCCGGCCATTGTCTCGGTAGAAATCGGTCTGGGTGTCGAGCAGGAAGTAGACGATGTACACCGTGATCATCAGGAACAGTTCACGCTGGCGCCGATAGACCGCGCAATACGATCCGCCGAGCAACAGCACCAGGGTCGGCAACACGTTGAACAGCGAAGTGAAGAAGACGTTGAGGTCCTTGACGTACGCAGCCGAGAGCCCGGCCAGCAATAGCAGCAACGAAGGAAAGAAATGACTGAAACGTACTGCGGACACGCGTGACAAGGGTAAAACTCCGACCCGCAAAAAAGATGGCACAGTGCCTTCACCCGGACAGTTAAGCACAACCTGCCTGGGATGTATCACATTGCCATCACTGTAACGGCAGCTCGACGCAATCCCTGAGCGCAACGCTGCGTTTTTTATCGTCGAAAAAAAACCGCCGCTCCCGAAGGAAGCGGCGGCCCTGAAGTGAACCCGGTAAGGCTTAGTAAGCCAGGCCGAAGTCCTCTTCTTTCATGTCCATCAGGTTGTTGGCGCCCGACAGCATGGTGGCTACGTGGGTGCGGGTGCGCGGCAGGATGCGTTGGAAGTAGAAGCGCGCGGTCTGCAGCTTGGCAGTGTAGAACGCCGCCTCGCTGGTGCCGGCAGCCAGTTTCTCGGCGGCCAGGCGGGCCATGTCGGCCCAGAAGTACGCCAGGCACGCGTAACCGGAGTACATCAGGTAGTCCACCGAAGCAGCACCGACCTCTTCACGGTCTTTCATCGCCGCCATGCCGACCTTCATGGTCAACTCGCCCCACTCTTTGTTCAGCGCAGCCAGTGGCGTTACGAATTCCTTGACGGCTTCGTTGCCTTCGTTGGCCTGGCAGAACTTGTGGACGATCTTGGTGAAGCCTTTAAGTGCTTCGCCCTGGGTCATCAGCACTTTACGGCCGAGCAGGTCCAGCGCCTGGATACCGGTGGTGCCTTCGTACAGCATCGAAATGCGGCTGTCGCGAACGTTCTGCTCCATGCCCCACTCGGCGATAAAGCCGTGGCCGCCGTAGATTTGCACACCGTGGTTAGCCGATTCAAAACCGACTTCGGTCATGAACGCCTTGGCGATCGGGGTCATGAACGCCAGCAGGCCATCGGCCTGTTTCTTGGCTTCGTCGTCGGTGCCGTACTTGACGATGTCCACTTGCTTGGCGGTGAAGTACACCATCGCACGGTTGCCTTCAGCGAAGGCTTTCATGGTCAGCAGCATGCGGCGCACGTCAGGGTGCACGATGATGGGGTCGGCCGCCTTGTCCGGCGCTTTCGGGCCTGTCAGGGAACGCATTTGCAGGCGATCACGAGCGTATTTCAGGCCGCCCTGGAAACCGATCTCGGCGTGGGCCAGGCCTTGCAGCGCGGTGCCCAGGCGAGCGGTGTTCATAAAGGTGAACATGCAGTTCAGGCCTTTGTTCGCCGGGCCGATCAGGAAACCGGTGGCCGCGTCGAAGTTCATCACGCAGGTGGCGTTACCGTGGATGCCCATCTTGTGTTCCAGGGAACCACAGGTCACGGCGTTGCGTGCACCGATCGAGCCATCGGCGTTGGGCAGGAACTTGGGCACGATAAACAGCGAGATGCCTTTGGTGCCAGCCGGTGCATCCGGCAGGCGGGCCAGTACGATGTGGACGATGTTATCGGCCATGTCGTGCTCACCGGCCGAGATGAAGATCTTGGTGCCGGAGACTTTGTAGGAACCGTCGGCCTGAGGTTCGGCCTTGGTACGCAGCATGCCCAGGTCGGTACCACAGTGAGGCTCGGTCAGGCACATGGTGCCGGTCCATTCGCCCGACACCAGTTTGGTCAGGTAGGCGTCTTGTTGCTCGGGGGTGCCGTGCTCGGAAATGGTGTTCATCGCACCATGGGACAGGCCGGGGTACATGCCCCACGACCAGTTGGCTTCACCGACCATTTCGCTGACAGCCAGGCCCAGGGATTCCGGCAGGCCTTGGCCACCATGCGCCACGTCGTGGGCCAGGCTTGGCCAGCCGCCTTCGACGAACTGTTTGTAGGCTTCTTTGAAACCAGCAGGGGTCTTAACGCCTGACTCGCTCCAGGTGCACCCTTCGATGTCACCCACGCGGTTCAACGGTGCCAGCACTTGCTCACAGAACTTGGCGCCTTCTTCGAGAATGGCGTCAACCATGTCCGGGGTAGCGTCCTGGCAAGCCGGCAGGCTCTGATAGTGCGCTTCATAACCAAGCAGTTCGTCACGAACGAAGCGAATATCACGCAAGGGGGCCTTGTAGTCAGGCATAGCGATAAACCTCTGCTGATGTATCTGGAATGAACAACCGCGTGGATTTGTTATGGCGGTCAAACAGGTGTTTGAAACATACGTTTACGACCTGGGGTTGTCAAGCGTCCACCCGACACCGTTTGTCCTGATGCAGGTTATGGGCAGACACGGCCAGGCCTGCGGCGGGATGCCACATCAGAAGGATATGCAGAAAATTCAGAGGGAAGGCATGTGGCAATGCGGGGCTTGTTGTGGCGAGCGGGCTTGTTGTGGCGAGCGGGCTTGCCCCGCGTTGGG
>NZ_JBMDIS010000081.1:0-28651 GCF_057808775.1 Pseudomonas sp. FG86
ATCTATTGACTGACCCACCACCATCGGGAGCAAGCGCCCTCCCATATTGCTTTGTAGCGCCCCACAAAAATATTTGTAAATTTATCTTGCGCGCAAAACATTAGCGCTATACATTCACTTCACCAACTACTTAGCGCGCAAACATTTAGCGTTACAAACCAAGAGGACCACACCATGCAAACTCTCTACACCGCAGTAGCCACTTCCACTGGCGGCCGTGATGGTCGTGCTGTTTCCAGCGACAACATCCTCGACGTCAAACTCTCCACACCTAAAGAACTGGGCGGTGCCGGTGGCCAGGCCACCAACCCTGAGCAACTGTTCGCCGCCGGCTACTCGGCCTGCTTTATCGGCGCCCTGAAATTCGTCGCCAGCCAGACCAAACGCAAGATCCCGGATGACGCCTCGATCACGGCTCATGTCGGTATCGGCCAGATCCCCGGCGGTTTCGGCCTGGACATCGACCTGCACATCAGCCTGCCCGGCCTGGCTCAGGACGATGCGCAAAGCCTGGTCGACGCGGCTCACCAGGTTTGCCCTTACTCCAACGCCACCCGTGGCAACGTCGATGTGCGCCTGCACGTAACCGTCTAACCCTGCTGCGACACCTGGAGAAGAACATGAACAGATTTGGCAAAGCGCTTACTGGCACCCTGCTCGCCCTGTCCATCACCCACGCGTTCGCGGCGACGGATGATGTCGAGCACAACACCCAGGCATTCCTCGATGTCTTGAACGCCGGCACCGGCAAGCCGATGGAGCAACTGACGCCCAAGGACGCCCGTGCCGTGCTGACGGGAGCTCAGGCGGGTGTGAAGTTGACCTTGCCCAAGGCGGACGTCAGCCAGAAGACCATCCAGGTCGATGGCCAGCCGCTGGGCCTGACCATCGTGCGGCCAGCCGGGGTCAAGGGCACATTGCCGGTGTTCATGTTCTTCCACGGCGGCGGCTGGGTATTGGGCGATTACCCGACTCACGAGCGCCTAGTGCGCGATCTGGTGGTGGGTTCGGGAGCCGTGGCGGTCTTCGTCAACTACACGCCTTCACCGGAAGCGCACTACCCGGTGGCGATCAACCAGGCCTATGGCGCAACCAAATGGGTCGCCGAGCACGGCAAGGACATCAACGTCGACGGCAAACGCCTGGCGGTCGCGGGCAATAGCGTCGGCGGCAATATGGCAGCCGTCGTCAGCCTGATGGCCAAGGACAAGGGCACACCCGCGATCAAGTTCCAGTTGCTGCTGTGGCCGGTGACCGATGCCAACTTCGAGACAGCGTCCTACAACCAGTACGCCGAAGGGCACTTCCTCACCAGGAACATGATGAAATGGTTCTGGGACAACTACACCACCGACGCCCAGCAGCGGGCCGAGATCTACGCCTCGCCGTTGCGGGCGACCACCGATCAGCTCAAGGGCTTGCCGCCCGCGCTGATTCAGACGGCCGGTGCCGACGTGCTGCGGGACGAGGGCGAAGCCTATGCGCGCAAGCTGGACCAGGCCGGCGTCCCAGTGACCGCCGTGCGCTATAACGGCATGATCCACGACTACGGCTTGCTCAATGTGGTCAGCCAAGTGCCAGCGGTGCGTTCGGCCTTGCTGCAGGCATCGCAGGAGCTGAAGCAACACCTGAAGTAAAAAGCAGCGCCCACGAAAAAGCCCGACTCAAGGTCGGGCTTTTTTTCGTATCAGCGGGGCCAGAATTACTTCTTGGCGCGGCCTTTGTACGAACCACCTTCGCGGGTGTCGATTTCGATCAGGTCGTCGATTTCGATGAAATCGGCAACTTGCAGCTCGGTACCGTTAGCCAGCTTGGCAGGCTTCATCACCTTGCCCGAAGTGTCGCCGCGAGCGGAACCTTCGGTGTAGGCAACCTTACGCACGATGGTGGTAGGCAGCTCTACGGAAACCAGGCGCTCTTCGAAGAAAATAGCTTCGCAGACGTCGGTCATGCCTTCTTCAATGAACGGCAGAACGGCTTCGATGTCTTCAGCGTTCAGCTCGTACATGGTGTAGTCAGTGGTGTCCATGAACGTGTAGGCGTCGCCGCTGATGAACGACAGGGTCGCTTCTTTACGGTCGAGGATCACGTCGTCCAGCTTGTCATCGGCGCTGTAAACGGTTTCGGTCTTGTAACCGGTCAGCAGGTTCTTCAGCTTGGTCTTCATGATCGCGCTGTTACGGCCCGACTTGGTGAACTCAGCTTTCTGAACCAACCAAGGATCGTTGTCGATACGGATCACCATACCGGGTTTCAGTTCTTTACCAGTTTTCATTGCAGATATCCGAAATTTGGATGGGGTTTACAAAAATCAAGGTCGCGTATCATATCCAACTTTCATAAAACTGTACCAGCGCCGTCGCAAGATCGGCCTGCAAGCCTTGTTCCAGACACCACGTTTCGGCGTGTGCGCTCACTTCCGGCCAGTGTTCCAGCAGTCTTTTCCACGGCTGCGCCATATCGCCGTCCGTATTCCAGGCCTGCCAAAGCGCAACCAACGCCGCCCTGGCGGCCGGCGATAATGCAGCGGTGTACAACTGCAGGAAGGCGTCGAGCTTGTCCAGATGGATGTCTTCGTCCTGGCGATAGATGTGCCACAGCAAAGGACGCCCGGCCCACTGGGCACGCACGAAGGAGTCTTCGCCACGTACGGCATTGAACTCGCAGCACCACAGCAGGCGGTCATATTGCTCCTGGCGCACGAAGGGCAGCACCTGCACGGTCAGGGCTTGGCGCTGGTGGACATCCCCCGCCTCCAACCCATCGACCCCGAGCCAACGCTGCACATCACCGAGGATGCGGCCTTCCGGAACCAACAGATGAGTGGCACGCCCATCCGTCGAAAGAACGTCAAGCCAGCTGGCGAGGCCGGCATTTTCGTAGGCGAACAGTGACATCAGCCGCGCACCGGTTGCAGGAAGCACGCCCAAGGAGCGCAGGAATTGTTGCTGCGCAGCGGCATCCTGTTGAAACGCCTGGCGCTGTTGCAGCAAACCGGCCTCGCGCAACAGACCACCGGTACCCGGCCGAAAACCGGGGAAAAAGAAGTACTTCTGTACCCCTTTGAACTTCACCGAAGGCAGGCGATGGCAACCCACCACCCAGTCCTCGGCACTGAGGTAGTCGAGGTTCATCCATAACGGCGTACGCGCGCGCGCGGCCATGGCTTCCATGTAGTCAGGGGGCAATTGGCAGGCAAAAGCGGCGATCACCACATCGGCGGACGGCGTAGCAGCCCAATCCGCCGGCCAATGATGCACGTCAACGCCCTCTTGCCATTGCTGCCCCGACTGCACGTCAATCTCAGGGCACAGGCGCTCGAACGCCCGCAAGTCATCGACCCACAAACGCACATCACAACCGTGCTCTACCACCAGTTGCCGGGCCAGGCGCCAGGTCACGCCGATGTCGCCATAGTTGTCGACGACGCTGCAAAAAATATCCCAGCGGGCTTTCATTCCGGGCTCCAACGCTCAAAGGCTCGATTGTCCGCATAAATGCCCTGATGCAGAAGGCTTGATCGCGATTATTCTGCACAGTGGCTGTGCGACAATCGCCGCCACGCCACAAATGCCTGCCAGGAGGCCGCCATGTCGGATCGCCCATTGTCGTTGCTCAAGCTGTGTGTCGCCATCGCCCTCGGCGTGTGGCTGGGGTTCATCGCCATTGCGTTGACCACTTGGCTGGCGTCGCGCTACCTGTTCCCGCAAAGCCTTGCCCCCGTGGCCCAGGCCGTTCAGCAACTCGGCAAACCGGCCCCTGCTGCACCGGAACCACCCAACCGTATGTTCGAACAGTATCAAGACAACCTTCGCAAGCAGGAACAACAGCAGACCCTGGACCAGGCGCGCAACAATGCGCGCAACCTGTCCAACCCAAAATGCCAGTTCTGGTTGCAACAGGACCAGAACGCGCCGAATGAAAAGAGCAAGGCCAATGTCCTGCAATTTTGCGAATGATCAAGCACAGCCATGAATAAACACGCCGTCCTCCAGTTGATTCTGGAAAAACTCACCGTCGACCTCGATATTGCACAGCGCGCCGCGCAGACCGCCTACGAAACCGCGACCCACGAAGAAAATATCGCCGAAAACAAATACGACACCCTCGGACTGGAGGCATCTTACCTGGCGGCCGGACAGGCCAAACGCGTCGAGGAAATCAAGCAGTCGCTGGCGCTGTGCCAGAACCTGCCACTGCGTGCGTACGATGATCAACGTGGCATAGAAGTCGGCACGCTAATGGGCCTGGAGGACGAGAATGGCCGCCAGCAGTGGCTGTTCCTGGCACCGGATGCGGCGGGCTTGAAGGTGGATGTGGTGGGGCAACCGGTGACCGTCATCACCCCGCGCTCACCCCTGGGCAAAAGCCTGCTGGGCAAGTTCGAAGGTGACGATGTGGAGATTCTGGTGGCAGGCGCCCGGCAACACTTTACGGTTACCGAGGCCAGATAAACCACTTAATGGACGGGCAATTCTACGCCGTCGAACAGCTCTTCCAGTTCCTGCTTGTTGTGGCACTGGATCGCCTTGGCCATGACTTCGCGGGTCAGGTGCGGAGCGAACTTCTCGATGAAGTCGCACATGAAGCCACGCAGGAAAGTACCGCGACGGAAACCGATCTTGGTCACGCTGGACTCGAACAACTCGCTGGCGTCGAGCACGACCAGGTCTTTATCGAGCTGCGTGTCGACCGCCATCTTGGCGACAATCCCCACGCCCAGGCCCAGGCGAACATAGGTTTTGATCACGTCGGCATCGGCTGCGGTGAACACCACTTTCGGCGTGAGACCGCGATGGCTGAAGGCTTCGTCGAGCTTGGAACGGCCGGTAAAACCGAACACGTAAGTCACGATCGGGTATTCCGCCAGGGCTTCCAGGGTCAGCTTCGGCAGCTTGGCCAACGGGTGACCTTGGGGCACGACAACGCAGCGGTTCCAGCGGTAGCACGGCATCATCACCAAGTCGCCAAACAACTCCAGGGCCTCGGTGGCAATGGCAAAGTCGACGGTGCCGTCAGCCGCCATTTCGGCGATCTGCATCGGCGAACCCTGGTGCATGTGCAGGGCCACGTCCGGGTACTGCTTGATGAAATCGCGGATCACCGGCGGCAATGCATAACGCGCCTGGGTATGGGTGGTGGCGATCGACAGAGTCCCCTTCTTCTCGTTGGAGAACTCCTGGGCGATCTGCTTGATGCTCTCGACTTTGCGCAGGATCTCGCCAGCGGTGGTAATGATGCGCTCACCGGCTGGAGTGACACGGGTCAGGTGCTTGCCGCTGCGTGCGAACACTTCGACGCCCAACTCGTCTTCGAGCAGGCGGATCTGCTTGCTGATACCGGGTTGCGAGGTGTAAAGGCTTTGAGCGGTAGCGGAAACGTTGAGGTCGTGGTGCGCCACTTCCCAGATGTAGCGCAGTTGTTGAAGCTTCATATGTGTCCCTCAAAGCAGATAGACGCCACGGGTATCAGCGACGGTATATAACTATATTAAAGGTTCGACAGATAAATCTAGAACTTTTTATCCTTCATTGACCGATCACATGTCATCACTGCGCCGACGCTGCAACAGCGGTACCAGATAGACTGGTACCTGGGACAACTGGAGCACTCGCGCAGCGGTTCGCCCCAAGGGTGTTGCCACCCCGACGGTTTGGGTATGACTACCTACGATCAGCAAATCCACGGAGAGTTTCTGTGACTGACCAAGGATCACTTCGCAAGGGTCCCCCTGGATCACTCGTACCGAACGGATCAACTTCAGGTCCAGCGCACCTTCCCCCAACTCTTCGCGAAAACTCTCCAGCACACGCTGCTCGATCGTCGCCATCACCGTGGTCAGCCCCTGGCTCTGCCATTCGTTCAGGGCTTTCTCATCAAGGTAGCTCTGCAACACCGATTCGGCGAACAAGCCGATGGGCTCGACCACATGGATCACATACAGGTCGGCCTTGAACGTTCGCGCCAGCGCCAGTGCATGTTGCATCACATAAGGCGCATACAGACCAAGGTCCGTGGCGTACAGCATCGAACGAATCATAGAACCTCCTGGACTGCCAGGATGGCGGGGATTGAATGAGCTTAGCAGCGCCTCGGCGAGTTCGACTGACTTAGCTCTCGGCCTGAATCTTCACCTCATTACTGATGCCATGGGGCACATGCCCGGTGGCCACCACCTCTCTGGCTTTCTCACAATGACCGGCCTGGTCATCGAAAAACACATCGGCGGCGAAGGCCTCCAGAAACGCGGATTTTTCCAACCCGCCAAGAAACAACGATTCGTCCAGGCGGATATCCCATTCGCGCAAGGTACGAATCACGCGCTCGTGGGACGGTGCTGAACGGGCTGTGACCAAGGCCGTGCGAATCGGGCACGCCTCGTCGGGAAACTCACGCTGTAACAGGTTGAGTGCGGCGAGGAAGCCTTTGAACGGACCACCGTGCAACGGTTGGCGCGCCGACTCGCGCTCGCTGGCCTGGAATGCCGCCAAGCCACCGCTTTGGTAGACACGTTCGGACTCATCGGAAAACAGCACCGCATCCCCGTCAAACGCGATCCGCAATTCCTCGCTCGACGCCCGGCGTGCACCGCCCGACAGAATCGTCGCAGCGGCAAACCCGGCGTCAAGGGCACTGCGCACATCTTCAGCATGGGTGGAAAGAAACAGATGGCAACCAAATGCCGCCAAATAAGGATAAGGACTACGCCCTCCTACGAAGGCTGCGCGGGAAATATCCAGATCGTAATACTGGATAGAATTGAACACGCGCAACCCAGTGTCGGCACTGTTGCGCGACACCAGCACCACCTCGACCCGGGCGCGGCCCAGGCTGGCATTGAGGCTCAGCAGCTTCTTGACCAGCGGGAAGGCGTCACCGGGCTCCAGGATTTCTTCCTCATGTTCGATCTGGTATTTGCGGTAGGTCTCGACCCCTTCGGCCAGGTAGACCTTATGGCTCTCGCTCAGGTCGAACAGCGCCCGCGATGAAATCGCCAGCACCAGTTTGTCGCCCAGTCCATTCGCCATGTGCTTTCCTCCGAATCAGCGGTTATGCCGATCAATAAAACTCAAGGCCTGGTACAGCGCCTGCATCCGCGGCAATTCGCAACCGGCGGCCTTGGCGGCGGCCAGTGGCCGGGCGTATATGGCGGCCAGCTCCAACGGGCGTTTGTGCACGTGGTCGTGGTACATGCTCGGCAGGTAGTCATCCATGGTCTCGGTCATGGTGAACATCTGCTCGGCATAGCTGGCCGGGATTTGATGGCCGCAGGCATGGGCGCCCTGCACCACTTCGGCCATCAGCGCCTGGATCAGTTCCCGGCTGGATTCGTCCGCCATCATGGCCGTGGTTCCCGCGCCCAACAGCACGGAGAGACCGTTGTAGGGCACGTTCCACACCAGTTTATGCCAGCGCGCCAGGTGCACGTTGGCCATGGCCTGAGACTCAATGCCCGCCTGATGAAACAACGCGGCGCCCTCTTCGACAATCGCTTTCTGACGAGCTTCATCGTTGGCCGCAGTACCGCTGTGGTACCCCAGGTTGACCCGGCCCAGGGCCTGATGCTCGACGACGCCGGGCCCGGAGCGATGCACACCGATGTAGCACAGGCCGCCGAGCAGATGCAGCGACGACGGCAAGTGCTCGCGCAGGCTGTCTTCGACGTCGAGGCCGTTTTGCAGCAACACGACCTTGGCGTCCGGCGCCGCGATCTGAGCAAGGGTGGGGGCCAACTCCGGGTTACCGGTGGATTTGGTGCCCACCAGCAGCCAATCGCACGGCGGCATGTCAGCGGCGCGGGCATAGGCTTGCACCGGGTGCAGGTGCAAGCGGCCATGCACCGTACTGTTGAGGTGCAGGCCACGTTCGCTGACCGCCGCATATTCGCTGCGCAGCAGGAAGTGCACGTCGAACCCGGCGCGCGCCAGCATCAGGCCATAGAAACCACCGATGGCACCGGTGCCGATAATACCGATGCGGGGCGACTGTACGGTCATGGCAAATCCTCTGGAGTACGGGTAAGTGCTTGATTAATGGCGTCGGCAAGCTCGGCAGCCACGATCGGTGTGTATATTTGCCCAAGGAATTGACCCTCGCACACCACGAACAGCGCCGGCAAATGAAAGATCTCGTAGCGTTCCACCGCACCGCCGTTGTGCCCGGCATCGACCCAGCACACCCGGTCCACGGGCAAACGCCAGCCCGGCACCTGCTGACGTGCCCAGCGGCAACTGGAACACCCCTCGCTGACGAACACGACGAGCGAAATGCCTGGCAAAGCCAGCAATTGCTGGTCAATATCCAGGTCGGTCAATACCTGTTCCTTCACTATACTGCTGCCACCGCCGTCAACTGAACGGTGCTCGGAGTCCGTGTACATGGGTCGTTTTTTACCTCACCCTGATGATGTCGCTGCCCTGTTGATCCAACGTCCCGCTCCCCCCCTTCCCCGCCAACGCCTGCACACTATCGGCCTGAGTGGCATCGCCTGCAATTGCCCGCGCGCCTGGCGCCAGGGTACCGCGATCGAGTTTCGCATTCCCTCACTGGGCGCCAGCGCCCGTTATCCGGGCTATGTGGCGTGGTGTCGCAAGGCTGGCAGTGGCTATCGCGTGGGGGTTGCCTTTACCGATGAACATGCCTTGTTCGGTGCAAGAATGGGCGAGCAAGTGTGCCAGATCGAACGCTACTGCCGCCTGCACGTAGATACCGAGCCGACGCCCCAGCAGGTCGAGGCACTGGCCCGCGAATGGGTTTCGCGCCATGCCGGCGAGTTCTCCCATGAGGCGCTTGTGCAGCCAGCACTGGATTAAAGCCGGCTTTGCCCATTGTCGCGGGCCCGTGTTACGCGCTAAGGTTCCTCCCCCCTGCATTCAAATCATGCTGTGCTCCGCCGCACGGGGATGGCTGGCGGCCGGCACCCGTGACCCTGACGAGTAACACGATGGCTGATTTACCGATCAATGACCTTAACGTCGAATCCAACGAGACGCTGATCACACCTGATCAGCTCAAGCGCGAAATCCCCTTGAGCGACGCTGCCCTGCAGACCGTCACCAAGGGTCGCGAAGTCATCCGTGACATTCTCGACGGCACTGACCACCGCCTCTTCGTCGTCATCGGGCCTTGCTCGATCCACGACCTCAAGGCTGCCCACGAATACGCCGAGCGCCTCAAGGTGCTGGCGGCGGAAGTGTCCGACACCTTGTACCTGGTGATGCGCGTGTATTTCGAGAAGCCGCGTACCACCGTCGGCTGGAAAGGCTTGATCAACGACCCGTACCTGGACGACTCGTTCAAGATCCAGGACGGTCTGCATATCGGTCGTAAGTTGCTGCTGGACCTGGCCGAAATGGGCCTGCCCACTGCCACCGAAGCCCTCGACCCGATCTCCCCGCAGTACCTGCAGGACCTGATCAGTTGGTCGGCCATCGGCGCGCGCACCACTGAATCCCAGACCCACCGCGAAATGGCGTCCGGCCTGTCCTCAGCCGTGGGCTTCAAGAACGGCACCGACGGCGGCCTGACCGTAGCGATCAACGCGCTGCAATCGGTTTCCAGCCCTCACCGGTTCCTGGGGATCAACCAGGAAGGCGGCGTCTCCATCGTCACCACCAAGGGCAACGCCTACGGTCACGTGGTGCTGCGCGGTGGCAACGGCAAGCCCAACTATGATTCGGTCAGCGTTGCGCTGTGCGAACAGGCGCTGGCCAAGGCCAAGATCAAGCCGAACATCATGGTCGATTGCAGCCACGCCAACTCCAACAAGGACCCGGCCCTGCAACCGTTGGTGATGGAAAACGTTGCCAACCAGATCCTCGAGGGCAACCAGTCGATCATTGGCCTGATGGTCGAGAGCCACCTGAATTGGGGTTGCCAGGCGATTCCAAAGGACCTCGCCGACCTGCAGTACGGCGTGTCGATCACCGATGCCTGCATCGACTGGACTGCCACCGAGAACACCCTGCGCAGCATGCATGCCAAGCTCAAGGACGTATTGCCCAAGCGCAAACGCAACTGAGACCGCACCTGTATCTGAATTGGGCGCACACAAAAACGCCGGGCCATGGCCCGGCGTTTTTCATGGTGCTGTCACTGCCTTACAGTTTAGCGGCGTGGCGCTGATGCCGCTCCATGTAGCGTTCGACATAGGAGCACGACGGGATCACCGTATAACCGGCTTCTTCGGCGAACTTCAGCGCCTCCTCGGTCAACGCGGCCGCAATGCCACGGCCTCGCAGTGCGTTGGGCACGAAGGTCCGATAGATATCCAGGGTCTGCTTCCCGAGGTCCATGTAGGTCAGGTAGGCACGATGACCGTCCACATTGGTCTCGAACTGATGACCAGCCTGGTCATGGTGGATGGACAACGCCTCGCTCATCACTACTCCTCGCGGGTCTTGAATTTTGACCCCTACCTTACCGATGTTTTTCCGGCGAAGGAACATCTACGCCACCCCGTGCCGGTTTCGACAACGAGAAAACCCTGAGCGCTCACAACCAGCACGTAGAGAATAGTAGGCACCAATCCCGCAATTGCTCAAGGCGCGCTCGTCATCCCTGCCACTGGTGGATATAGAAAGAGCCTCGATCAACCGGTGACCGATAGCCTGAACATTGCCGGCAGTTGAACCTTGAGACGAACTGCCGCTCTTAAAGTCACCTCTACATGCGCAAAAGATGCCTGGGGCGGTAACGGCGACCGGAACGAAAGTGTCAGCTTCTTTATATAAATCTTCATCTATTTACAAGGCCTAACGCATGCGGGGCGGCGATTTCAGCCCGGCCTCAATCCTCCTGCGACTGCAAAAAATTGAACACTTTTTATACAAACTGCCAAAAGATTAGCCAAAATAGATTCGGCACAAGAATTTTTTTTGCTTCTTGCGCTACGTCAGTTTACTTACTACAAGTAATGGGTAGTATGTACGCCGGCTATTAGCTCACCCTGAGAAAGTAGCCATTTAATAGAAAGTCCTTGAAGGGGAACACGATGAACAACGTTCTGAAATTCTCTGCTCTGGCTCTGGCCGCAGTTCTGGCTACCGGTTGCAGCAGCGTCTCCAAAGAAACCGAAGCTCGTCTGACTGCAACTGAAGACGCAGCAGCTCGCTCCCAGGCTCGTGCAGACGAAGCCTACCGTAAAGCTGATGAAGCTCTGGCTGCTGCTCAAAAAGCACAACAGACTGCTGACGAAGCTAACGAGCGCGCTCTGCGCATGCTTGAAAAAGCAAGCAAGAAGTAATAATCCTTCGGGGTTGTTATCAAGCCGATCCATTTTTGGATCGGCTTTTTTATTGCCTGAATTTCACGCTCCCGGCGGGAACCGGCAATAAAAATCCCGCCCCGGCGCAAGGCCGAAGCGGGATTTGGGTCAAGCAGGCTTACTGCTGCAGGTCGATCGGCGTGCTCGACACCATCGGCGCTGCGCTCGGCACACCGATCTCAGTCGGCAGGCCATCTTCGGCAGCCACCACATCACGCACCTGATCCCAGTTCACCCGCAGGTGATTGGCCAGGTCTTCACGCTTGAGCAGGGCGTTGATCACCGCCGTATGCTTGTCGACCACCGAAGGGGTGCCGTCGTCGTTCAGGGGCGTATGCGCTTCCAGATACACCTTGCCACCGCGGCTGCCGAACTTGTAGGCATCGTTGATGATGCGCACCGACGTGCCCACCGGCACCATGCTGGCCATCTCCAGCACGTTGTTGTTGAACATGCGGAAGCAGCCATGGCTGGTACGCGTACCGATACCGAACTTCTTGTTCGAACCGTGGATCAGGTAACCCGGCGTGCCCAACGTGAACTTGAACGGCCCCAGGGGGTTGTCCGGGCCGGCGGGCACGACATTCGGCAGCGGGTCGCCCTCGGCGGCATGCTCAGCCTTGATCGAAGCGGGCGGGGTCCAGGTCGGGTTCGGCGTCTTGGCGATAATGCTGGTATGGGCGACTGGCGAGCCCCAGCCTTCACGACCAATCCCCAGCGGGAAGGTGTAGACGACGTTCTGGCCCTTCGGATAGTAGTAGAGACGGTATTCGGCGAGGTTGATCACAATACCTTCGCGAGGGCCTGGCGGCAGGATGAACTGCGTCGGCAGCACGATCTCGGTGCCCGCGCCGGGCAACCAGGCATCGACGCCCGGGTTGGCGGCGACCATCTCCGAGTACCCGAGGTCGTAGGTGGTACCCAGGTCGGCAAAGGTGTCTTCGTATTTGGCCTTGATCACTTGGACCTGGCCGACGATGTCTTCACCGGGTGGTGGCAAGGGCAACTGCAAGGCGGCGGCAGAGCCAGACGCACACAGGGCAGCAAGAGACAGGCAGCAGGTGACGACGGAAAGGCGCGACAACATCCGGTAAATCCTTCGCAGAACGACGGGTAGGTAAAAATGGATTGTATACGTGAAGCGGGCGGCTAGCTGCAAGCTTGTCGCGGCCCCTACAGCTCGAAACGCAGCTCCGGCCAGATTGGCGGCGTGCCGCGCTTCTGGGATTCGAGGATCGCCCGGCACAGAGGGCACAGCCGCTGGTCCTGGAAGATCGAGCGATCCACCGACGACCAGCGTGGCTGCGCAGGCAATAACGTGCCGCAGAGCGTGCGGTCGATCGAGCCCCCCAGCTCCAGTTGACGCGCGACCAGATGCACCCGGACTTCCTGGCAGGCGAACAGATCCAGCTGCTCGTCCGGCTCGATCAGTTGGTAGTTAAACAAGGACCAGGCAGGACGCGACATCGAGGGCTCCAAATCGGGGGGGCGCCACCTTAGCCGAAAGCCTGCCGGTAGAAAAGCGTCATAGCAGCGGTTTTAGCGTCGGCCATACATTTTCCAGCAACTTACCCTGGGCGCCGACCGCCGGGTGCAGTTGATCGGCCTGCATCAACTCGGGATGGCCACCGACCCCGTCGAGAAAAAACGGCACCAACGGGACGCTCTTCTCCTTGGCCAGCGCACCGTAGACTTCGGCAAACGCCTGGGTGTATCTCGGGCCGTAGTTAGGTGGCAACTGCATGCCCAACAGCAGCACCTTGGCGCCCTTGGACTTGGACTGGTCGATCATCGATGCAAGATTTTGTTTCAATTGTGCGGGAGGCTGCCCACGCAAGCCGTCATTGCCTCCCAGTTCGATGATCACAACGTCCGGCTGATGCGCTGCAAGCGCCGCCGGCAGCCGCGCCAGGCCTCCGGCACTGGTATCGCCACTGATGGAGGCGTTGACCACTTTGTCGTCGAAACCTTCGTGCTTGAGCCGTTGTTCCAGCAAGGCTACCCACCCTTTGCTGGTATCCAGTCCGAAACCGGCACTGATACTATCGCCAACGATCAGGACTGTACCCGCCGCTGCGTTCTGGGCCATGCACATCAAGGCCAGGCCAGCACTCAAAAACCACATTCGCATCGGATTCTCCATGGGCGCAAGCATTCTCACCGCGCGAAACCTTAGCAAAGTGGTTCCCAGCGCGGAAGGTGAACTGACTATCCTGCACGAACTGAGCCTGGAACTGAACCAGGGCGATAGCCTGGCTATCGTCGGCGCCTCGGGTTCCGGCAAATCCACCCTCCTCGGCCTATTGGCCGGGCTCGACCTGCCCAGCAGCGGCGAAGTCACCCTTGCCGGCCAAGCCCTGAGCAGCCTCGACGAAGACCAGCGCGCGCGCATCCGCGCCGAGCACGTGGGTTTCGTCTTCCAATCCTTCCAGTTGCTCGACAGCCTCAACGCCCTGGAAAACGTCATGCTGCCTTTGGAACTGGATGGCCGCAAAGACGCTCGCGAGCGCGCCAAGCACTTGCTCGAACGCGTCGGCTTGGGCCAACGCCTGACCCACTCGCCGCGCCAGCTGTCCGGGGGCGAGCAACAACGTGTGGCCATCGCCCGCGCGTTCGCCGCCGAACCGGACGTGTTGTTTGCCGATGAACCCACCGGCAACCTCGACAGCCATACCGGCGAGCGAATCAGCGACCTGCTGTTCGAGCTCAATAAAGAGAACGGCACGACCCTGGTGCTCGTCACCCATGATGAGCGTCTGGCCCATCGTTGCCGACGCCTGATCCGCCTTGAAGCCGGCCTGATGGTCGCGCCCCTGGAGCCTTGATGGCACGTTTGCCGCTGTTGCGCCTGTTCAGTCTTGCCATGCGCCAATTACTGCGCGATGCCCGCGCCGGCGAATTGCGCGTATTGTTCTTCGCCTTACTGGTGGCCGTGGCGGCCAGTACCGCCATCGGTTACTTCGGTGCGCGCCTCAACGGCGCCATGATGTTGCGGGCCACCGAGTTTCTTGGCGCCGACCTGGTACTTGAAGGCAGCTCGCCCGCACGCCCGGAGCAGATCCGCTCCGGCACCGAACTGGGCCTCGATCACGCGCGCGTCGTAGAGTTCTCCAGCGTCATCGCCGCCGACAGCGGCATCCAACTCTCCAGCATCAAGGCGGTCAACGAGCAGTACCCGCTGCGCGGCGAGCTGAAGAGCGCAGCCGCTCCCTTTGGGGATGAAACCCCAGGCGGCGGCCCGAAACCTGGTGAAGCCTGGGTGGAAGCGCGGTTGCTGACGGCACTGGGCCTCAAGGTTGGCGACAGCATCGATGTCGGCATGAAGACCCTACGCCTGGCCCGCATACTGACCTACGAACCGGATCGCGCCGGCAATTTCTACAGCCTCACACCGAGGGTGATGATCAACCTGGCGGACCTGGACGCTACTGGCGTGGTGCAACCCGGCAGCCGTGTCAGCTACCGCGAACTGTGGCGTGGGCCGCAAGGCAGCACGGCGCTGCAAACCTATCGTGACCTGGTCAAGCCGGGGCTCGCCGCCAACCAGCGCCTGCAGGATTCGCGGGACGGCAACCAGCAGATCGGCGGCGCCCTGGGCAAGGCCGAACGCTACCTGAACATGGCCAGCCTGGTGGCCGTGCTGCTGGCGGGGGTCGCAGTAGCGCTATCGGCCAACCGTTTTGCCAGCCGACGTTTCGATGCCAGCGCGTTGTTGCGTTGTCTCGGTTTGTCACGCCGCGAAACCATGCTGCTGTTCAGCCTGCAACTGAGCGTACTGGGACTGCTGGCCAGCCTGACCGGCGCCGTGCTCGGCTGGCTGGCGCAGTTCGGCCTGTTCTATTTCCTCCACGACCTGCTCCCCGCAGACGTACCACCGGGCGGGCTGTTACCGGCGGTTGCCGGGATCGGCACAGGCCTGGTCGCCCTCGCCGGCTTCGCCCTGCCACCACTGGCGGCGCTGGGCCGTGTACCGCCGCTGCGCGTGCTGCGGCGCGACCTGCTGCCTATTCCTTCCAGCACCTGGATGGTCTATGGCGCGGCGCTGTTCGCCCTGGGCCTGATCATGTGGCGCCTGAGCCTTGACCTGGTGCTGACCTTCGCCTTGCTGGGCGGAGGCGTGGTCGCCGCGCTGATCCTCGGCGGCCTGCTCCTGCTGCTGTTGCAAAGCCTGCGCCGCCTGTTGGCCCGCGCGTCCCTGCCCTGGCGCCTGGGCCTGGGCCAGTTGCTGCGACACCCATTGGCGGCGGCCGGCCAGTCCCTGGCGTTCGGCCTGATCCTCTTGTCCATGGGCTTGATCGCCCTGCTGCGCGGCGAGTTGCTCGACACCTGGCAAAACCAGTTGCCCAAGGACGCCCCCAACTACTTCGCGCTGAACATCCTGCCCGCCGACAAGGAAGCCTTTGGTGCACGCCTGCTGGACCTGCAGGCGCAATCGGCGCCGCTGTATCCGGTGGTGCCAGGCCGACTGATCAGCATCAATGGCGAACCGGTACAGGAAATTGTCAGCAAGGACTCCAGCGGCGATCGTGCCGTGCAACGTGACCTGAGCCTGACGTGGGCTGCCGACCTGCCACCGGGCAACACCCTCACCGCCGGCGCCTGGTGGGCGCAACAAGCGCCCGATGATATCCCCGGGGTCTCGGTAGAAGCCAAGGTCGCACAAAGCTTGAAGCTCAAGCTTGATGACCACCTGGTGTTCAGTGTCGGCGGTGAAAATCGTGAAGCGCGGGTCACCAGCCTGCGCACCATCAATTGGGATAACTTCCAGCCCAATTTCTTCATGATTTTCCAGCCGGGCACCTTGAAGGACTTGCCAGCCACCTACCTGACCAGCTTCTACCTGGCCCCCGGCCACGACCAGCAGATCGTCGACCTGTCACGCGCCTTTCCGGCCGTGACGATCCTGCAGGTCGAAGCCCTGCTGGAACAACTGCGCAGCATCCTCGCCCAAGTGACCCTGGCGGTGGAATATGTGCTGCTGTTTGTCCTGGCCGCGGGGATGGCGGTGCTGTTCTCCGGCTTGCAGGCGACCTTGGATGAGCGAATCCGTCAGGGCGCGTTATTGCGTGCGCTAGGCGCGGAACGCAAGTTGCTGGTCAAGGCACGGCGCATCGAATTCGGCTTGCTGGGTGCAGTCAGTGGCTTGCTTGCGGCACTGGGCACCGAGTTGGTGACCTGGGTGTTGTACCGTTATGCCTTCGACCTGGCCTGGCACCCGCACCCCTGGTTGTTGCTCCTGCCACTGATCGGTGCCGTGTTGATCGGTGGCGCCGGGGTCTTCGGAACGCGCCGCGCGCTGAATGCCAGCCCACTGACGGTATTACGCGAAGGCTGAAACGCCGATGGCCCGTGCTCTTCACAGAGCACGGGCCATCCTTGCCTACTTCACATACTCGATACCGGTAATCCACCAGCACACTTCGCCACTCGGGGTCTGTACGATGGCCTCATCATCGACTTGCTTGCGCAACAACGCGCGAGCCATGGGCGAATCGATGGAAATGTAATCCATCCGCTCATAAATCTCGTCATAGCCGACAATACGAAAACGCTTGGTCTCACCCTGCTCGTTTTCAATATCGACCCAGGCACCAAAAAAGACTCGCCCTTCCTGCTCGGGCATGTACTCGACCACGCGCATGTCTTCCAGGCGCTTGCGCAAGTAGCGCACCCGCCGATCGATCTCACGCAGCAGCTTCTTGTTGTACTGGTAGTCCGCGTTTTCGCTGCGGTCTCCCAAGGAAGCGGCCCAGGTCACTTTGCGTGTGGTATCCGGCCGCTTTTCTCGCCACAGGTAATCCAGCTCTTTCTTCAGCGCCTCATGACCTTCTTTGGTAATCAGCTTGGTACTCAAACGCGTGCATCCCCAGGCAATGTCCATTGATTCCAATACGCCGCGGCATCAAGGCCAGGCGTCAGCGAACAGAGAGTGATGATAAATGAACGCGACAAAGTTGCCAGGCCGACGGTCACTATCAGGTCAAACCGAGATCGCCCAAAAATCGTCGCTGGGTTGAGCCAGCTCAGTCTTGGCGAGACAGTCCAGGGTCTGATCCAGTTCGGTCAGCATTGCGTGCAGGTTTTGTCGCAGGCCAGACAGTTGCGCAATCGTAACCGACACCTTCTCCGCCCGCAGGTGAACCAACGACTCCTGGCTTTTGATCTCGGAGACACGCTTTTCAAGGGCATGAGCACGCTCATCAAGTTGGCGCTGCTCATGCTGCTGCGCGCTCGAATCATTCGCCAACTGGGCTTCACGGCTGTCCAGCGCCTGGGCCTGCAACTGCAGGGTGGCTTCTTTTTCCAATGTTCGGTTAACCAGTTCCTGACGTTTCTGCTCCAGATCCGCCTGGTCCTGTTGCAACCGGACGCGCCATTGCTCAAGTGCCTCCTCTTGCTTGAGAACAACCTGTTTCTGTTGCGTCAAATCCTGGGCAACGCGTGCAAGGTTCGTCAGGGTGCTGTCCACCTCAAACAACGAATTGTGTTCCGGCTGGGCGCCCAACGTCGGTCGCGCACCAAGCACCGGAGGAACAGGCGCCAGCTCAGTTGATGCAGGGACTACGGGAGGCTCCGGCTGGGGTTCCGGCTGAGGCTCCGCCAGTTGTTCAAGCAGGGGCGGCTGGGCCGAGTCAGGCTGGCTCGCCACCTTGGGCGGCGAGACCATCTGCGAAGAAAAACGAATGGACGGCACAATCAAAGTGGCACTTTCGATGGCCGGTGATGCAGGAGCAGAAGTGCCCAGGGTGATCACCTTCATCACCAACGCTTTCTTGATAATTACGGAATGATGATCCTCTGGCCTGGCAGGGGGCAACTTGCAGCCTTTCAAATCGACAAAGTGATAGGGAATCTGGGTTTCAGTAGCGTTGCCGGATCTGGCACCTGACGCTGCCAGGGTCAATATTTGTTTAAATACCCGCATTGCAACTTGCAGGTCTTCCTGAGCGTCGACGCCGCCCAGAAAATACCGCTCAAGTTTCTTACGCAATGCGGCGACGTATACCCGCGAGTTCCCAGGCTCCGTTTCTTCATCGAGACTGTAGACAAGAAAGTTCGAGGCAATTTGAGGAACAGCGAAACCACAGAGCAGTGCACCGTTGACCGGAGCATCCTCACCGGAGCGTTCAAGAACAAGGGTACGTAAAAGCATCATGGTTGTCGGGCCTCATGACGATAAGCAAGTCTTATTTAAACATCAGATAAACATCTGACCATTAATACGCATTAGTCACCGAACGATTGTTTCAGCGCACTCTAATCCTGAACGTAGGACTTGTCTTATTAACGTAATTCAGCATTTTCAATCTCAGACATTAAAAGTACCATTTTTAAATCCGAGCCCCTGCCCCTCTCAACCAAGGCGCTTTCCTCTTCATATACACCCCGAACAATCAGCAGAAAAACATAATGATCGAGATAAGCAGCCTGACCAAATACCAGGGCAAAAAGACTGTCATCAGTAATGTTTCATTTTCTGCCCAGCGCCAAGAATGCCTTGGATTATTTGGAATGGAGGGCGCAGGTAAAACCACACTTCTGAAGATGATAGCGGGTTCACTCCGCCCGTCTTCAGGGCAGGTGAACATTCTGGGGTTCGATCCCCAAACCCATGCACACCAAGCCCGCATGGCCGTCGGTTATCAGCCCGAGTCCAGCATCAACCACCTCAGGATGTCCATCAGGGACCTGCTCGACTACATCGCCTCCCTCCGCGGATTCCAGGGTGCCGAAAAGCGCAGTCGGGTGGAACGCGCCGTCACCCGGCTCGAATTGTCATCGGTACTCAGCTATCCGATCCACACACTGCCCCCGAGTCTCAAGCGCAAAGTCGCGATTGCCCAGGCCATCCTGCATGACCCAGGGGTCCTGTTGCTGGACGAACCCTTTGACGGCCTGGCGCCGCATCAGCAAGGCAAGCTCAGGACACTTATCCAGTCCCTGACCGAAGAAATGACCGTCATCGTCGCTTCACGCGATTGCGAAGCACTGGCCGGCATCTGCACCCGCGCCCTGGTCATCGGCGGTGGACGCCTGCTGGCGGATGCGCCGATGCCCGAGTTGCAGCGTAGCTCCCGGCACTTCCGCGCCGTGACCCTGGCCTCGGAGTCCGCGCCTGATTTACTGGCCCTCGCGGTACTACCAGGCGTTGCAGGTATCGAAGAGGATCGCCACAGCCCTGGCACGGTGACCGTTCTCGCAATGCCAGGCCACACCATTTACCCCTCTGTCAGCGCACTGATTACCGACCGGCACTGGCCAATACACTCACTGAAACTGGAGCCAGGCCGCCTGAATGATGTTGTTCATCACTTGAGCCAAGAGGCTTCCCTTTGAAACTGCTGCTCCCCGTTTTCAAGCGCCAGCTTGCAAGCTATTTTTCTTCACCGGCCACCTACCTGAGCATCGCCATCTTCCTGGTGCTTTCGGCATCACTGGGGTTGCACACCAGCGAACTGCTGGAGCGAAACAGCAGTGATTTGCAGGCCGTCTTTGAATGGCACCCCTGGCTGTACCTGTTACTGATCCCAGCCCTGTCGACGCAACTCTGGGCGGACGAGCACGGCAGCGGCTTTGGCGACCTGATAAAAACAATGCCTATCAAACCCACCCCACTGGTGATGGGGAAATTTCTCGCAGCCTGGGTTGTTACTGGCGTGGCATTAGTGCTGATGTTTCCGATGGTGATGGCAGTCAATGTACTGGGACCGGCGGATAACATGCTGATTGCCTCGCAATTTCTGGCCAGTTGGTTGTTGGCCGGCAGTTACCTGTCTGTAGGTTGTTTTATTTGCGTATTAACCAGCCGGCGCCTGGTCATTTTCCTATTGACACTGAGCCTGCTGTCGGCGGCCAGTGGTTTGGCCTCCGTACTTGATGCTCTTGAACATCAAGCGCCAATATGGGTTCTCGACAGTTTGATGTCCCTTAGTCCATCGTTGCGCTTCAGCATCATCGATCACGGCTTGCTGACCCTCCATGAAAGCCTTTACTTCATCAGTATGATGTTTGCCTTTCTCTGCGCGACAACTATTACCCTCAACTATAAAAACAGCTGAGAAGGAGCGTTCTCGATGCGATCCGCTCTGCGCACCGGTATGACGCTGAGTGTCATATTGTTACTTTTCCTGGCATTCAATCTGGTGTGGGTTGTTAAACTTCCTGATCTACGCTGGGACTTTTCACAACAAAAAAACAATTCGTTGTCGCCTGCCGTAATGCAATTACTTGCCACATTGGACAGCCCACTGGACTTTTACTATTTCAACGCCAGCAAGCCCGCCTTGAAGAGCAATACGTTGAAACAGTACGGCAAACGCGTCGAAGCAAAACTGAAAGCCTTCGAACAAGCGGCCAGAGGCAGGATCAACCTGCATATTATTGATCCCGCACCTTTTTCAGAGGACGCCTACAAAGCGGGGCTTTATGGCCTCGACGATCAGCAGGGTTTCCTGGGCCTGATCGGCACCCGCGACGGTCAGGCCGCACAGCGCATCGAATCATTCAGACCGGACAGGGAACACTTACTGGAGTATGAAATCAGCCACCTGATCAGCCAGTTGCTCCACCCCGCCCCTCCTGTTATCGGACTGCTATCAGGGCTGCCTGCAGGAGAGCTGATCGAGCCGCTCGTGCAAGAACTGCGTGGCAACTTTGACCTTATCGAGTTGGAGTCGAGTGCCCACCCTATCCCTGCGCGTATCAAAACCCTGATGCTTGTGCACCCGCGCATGCTGTCCGAACAAACCCTTTACGCGGTAGACCAGTTTGTACTGGGAGGCGGCAAGTTATTGATGTTTATCGATCCACTGAGCGATATGGATCCAGAGACACCCCCCACTGCCTCCAGGCTTGACGGGCTGCTTGTTGCGTGGGGTATCCATATGCAAAGCGACAAGATACTGCTCGATCGTACCTACGCCTCATCGGAGCATGAACCCGGCCTGCTGACGCTGCCGCGAGAAGCGATGAACGAGAGCGACGTCAGTACCTGGAAACTGGAATCGGTGACGGTGTCAAACAGCGGTGCCCTTCTTCCCCTGGACAACAGCCGGACCACCTTCACCCCGCTGTTGCAAAGCTCCAAGCAATCAGCCTTGCTGGAACCGGGCGCACCGGACAGCGAAATCGTCCCACAAGGCGAACATCACGTCATCGCGGCTCGCATTGAAGGGGCAGCTTATTCGGCGTTTCCTGACGGCATTGACGGGCGGCCACCCGGACTGCAAAAAGCCGCCCAGATCCATGTCGTGGTGGTTGCCGACACGGATGTACTCAGCGAGGAAATCAGCAGTTCGGCACCACACGGCAACAGCCTGTTTGTACTGAACACACTGGATAACCTGGCAGCCCCTTCTGTACTTGCGGACATTCGACCACGCGTGATGACGCGTTCGTTGCAAACACTGGCCAACCTGCGCGAAACCACCGCACACGCCTATCAAACTCGGGCGAACGATCTTGAGCGACGACTGGCGCAAACCGAAAAGGAATGGCAGCGCCTGAACCCCGAGGCGACGGCCCTCGGCACCGAGGTGGTCGACACCAATACCCAGTTGCAAGCACTCAACAAAGAGCGCTTGCGCTTACCGATGGAACTGCATGCGCTGAGGATGGAGGCCTACGCGCCGCTGCATCGCCTGGAGCGCAAGGTGAAATGGTTGGTGATAGCACCCATGCCTGCATTGCTCTGCTTGCTCGCCGCGGGGCTGTTTCGATGGCAGCGTCGCCATCGGCCGATACCTGCCAGCGCGCTGTACTGAAGGCTCAACGGCGCGCAATCAGGCCTTGTCGTGCAATGCGCGTCAATTGGCGAATCACCTCGGCAGCGTCGCCAGCAGTGGGGGCCTGGATCACCGCAAGGTCAAAACTGTTGCTGGCGAAGCGTGCGAGGGAATCGCCATCTTCGACAAACTGGATCAGGAATGCCGAAGGCCGGCCGCTGCGACGTGGCCAGCCGTCCAGGTAACGCAATAGCGTCGGCTGGTGCTTACCGCCCAGGAGTATTTTTGGATTGCGTTGGGTGAGGTCCGCGGTGATCGGGGCCAGGCGTATGAGGGGGCGTAGTGCATTCATCGTGTCGAGTCTCTGCCTCAAAAGTCTGCGGGCAGGTGAGAGGCAACACCGAACCAGCGCTTTAGCGGTATTTCGAAGCACGCTCCTTGAATGAGAGCTGACTTCTGTCGGGCTGCATCGAGTCCCAGTGGCGCCCCGCAATTAGCTGTTTAAATCGGCGCATGGGCAGCATCCTAGAGAAGCCGGTGGGGCGGTGTCAAGAATCCCAGGCAACGAAAAGGCCCGCACAGGCGGGCCTTTCCAGGGTTTTGCGCAAGGATCAATGGGCGATGGCGCGGTCGGCAGACAGTTTGCCAGCGCCTTCCAGCATCACCGCCAGCGAGCCGCCCAACAGGGCCAGTGCGAACTCATAACCGTTGTTGGCCATGAACAGACCGTTGTGGATATGCACCGAGAAGATCGCCACCAGCGACAGGATGGTCAGGCCCAATGCCGCAGGGCGTGCCAACAGGCCAATGATCAACGCCAAGCCAGCGAAGAACTCGGTCCCTCCCGACAACAGCGCCATCAAGGTGCCTGGCGCCAGGCCAATACTTTCCATCCATTGGGCAGTGCCCGCCAAGCCGTAGCCACCGAACCAGCCAAAGAGCTTTTGCGATCCGTGGGCGGCAAAGATGATGCCGACGACGATGCGTAGAATGGTCAGGCCATAACCGGCACGGGTGGACAGGAGGTTTTTGATCAGTGGGCTCATGGTGCGAATCCTTTTTAAAGTAGGGGTTGGTTGGCCGCTATATTAATCAGTTTAGGCAATGATAAAAGCCGAAAAAATGCCTTATAAATATCGATATATTCGATTATTTTCGTGAGGCGATTTTTGGCCCCGACGGCTCCAGGGACTCCCGTTCCCGATCAAACGCCAGGTAGTACTTATTGACGCTATTAACATAGCTGACGCCGCTCATCCCCACCTGCTCCATGGCAATGCGTTCAACCTGGAAGAACCACTGGTTGGGGTTAAGCCCCCGGCGTTTCGCCTCGGTGCGCATGCCCTGCACCCGCTCCGGCCCCATGTTGTAGGCCGCCAGGACAAAAGCCATGCGTTCGCGCTCGTTAAGCTTGGGGCTGGCGAAAAACTTGCGGCGGATCATCGCCAGGTAGCGCGCCCCCGCCTGCACGTTGCTGTCTAGGCTTTCGATATTATTGACCCCCACCCGCTGCGCCGCCGAAGGTGTGATCTGCATCAACCCCGTGGGCCCGCCGCTGTTACGCGCGCTCGGGTCGAGTGCCGACTCCTTGAAGGCGAGTGCGGCGAGGTTCAGCCAATCCATGCCCTGCTCGCGCGCGTGTTTTTGCAGGATGGGGCGCAGTTTCTCCAGGCGCTGGCGGTCGATCCGGGCCAATGGGTTACGTACTTGATAAAGGCGACGATAGATCCGTTGGAACGCCACATCCTGATCGGAAGGGGTTCGGTAGCTCTTGAGGAAACGATCGATACTCGCCCGCAGCATCGAAGCATCCTGGCGCACGAACCAGTACTCATCACCCGGCTCGTTGATAACCACCTGTTTGTCGAAGCGCAATTTGGGCAGGATCTTTGACCAGCGCTCGGCAATCGGCTTCTCGACAATGGTCAGGTGGAATATCCCGGCCTGGACCATCTCCAGCACATCCTCCACGGCTAGCGTCGGGTCGACCCATTCCACCTTGATCGGCGGCTGCTTGTGCAGGGCCAGTTTCTGATTGACCTGGCTGATGACATCCGCCGCTGCACTGCCGGTGGTCAGCGCCAGGGTGCGCCCGGACAGTTGCTCCAGCTTGGTAAACCGTCGCTCGCCCTTCACCCCGACCAGCCACAACGGCACACCGCTGGCGATCGGGTCACTCGTACTGATCCTGTGGGCCGCCTTCATATCCAGCAACTCACCTGGCGCCACCAGGTCGCCTTCGCCACGCGCCAGCGCACCGAGCAGTTGATCCTTGGCCTTGGGGATGATCTTGAGGTTGATTTCCTGGCCGTCACGGGCATGGCCATTGAGGTATTGCTCGAAGGCGCGCAGGCGATGGTATTCGACACCAATGGCCTGGCCCTGAATCTCACCGGAACTGTTGCGGCTTTGGTTGACCAGCACGCGCAGGGTGCGACTGGAGCGAATCTCCGCCAGGTCGCGGACCTTGCTGGGCTTGGTCACTTCCAGCGGCCCGTCCAGACGCGCGACCGCCGCCATGGGCAGCAGTAACGTCAGGCACAATATAAGCAACGCCGAGGGTCGGATCATCCGCTCTCCGGAAAGAATACTGGCCAGCACCTTCGCGAAAAACGCAGGACTGGAGGTCAGAAACAGAGCGCTTTATGCGCTGGCAAGGCACGCAACGGCGGCATCAGGCAGGGCGACTCGCCAACCACAATGTCGCTTGCGACGTTCAAAGACAGCTATAACTCGTTGTAGTTCTTCGTTTTTCTTATAAATCTACAGCTCTGATATGCTTTCCGGCCGCAGGCGGAGATAGCACCATGCAACTCATTGATATCGGCGTCAACCTGACCAACCCCAGTTTCGACGAGAAGCACCAGGCCGTTCTTGACCGAGCCTATGCCGCTGGCGTGCAACAATTGGTGCTCACCGGCACCAGCATCGAGGGTAGCGAAGAAGCGCTGGAGTTGTGCATAAAGCTCGATGAAAGCGGGCAACGCCTGTTCAGCACCGCCGGCATCCATCCCCACGCCGCCAGCTATTGGAACGGTGATAGCGACCAGCGCCTGCGCGGCTTGCTCAACGAAACGCGCGTTCGCGCCGTAGGCGAATGCGGGTTGGATTTCAATCGTGATTTTTCCCCGCGCCCGCAGCAGGAGAAAGTCCTGGAGGCACACCTGGCCCTGGCCGTCGAACTGAAGTTGCCAGTGTTCCTGCACGAACGTGACGCCAACCAGCGCCTGCTGGACATCCTCAAGGACTACCGCGACCACCTGACTGCCGCCGTGGTGCATTGCTTTACCGGCGAACAGTCAGCGTTGTTCAGCTACCTCGACCTCGATTTGCACATTGGCATCACCGGCTGGATCTGCGACGAGCGCCGTGGCACACACCTGCACCCACTGGTCAGGGAAATACCCCGAAACCGCCTGATGCTGGAGAGCGATGCGCCCTACCTGCTGCCGCGCACGCTGCGCCCCAAGCCAAAAAACGGTCGTAATGAACCGGCCTACCTGCCAGAAGTGCTGCGCGAAGTTGCCCTGCACCGCAACGAAAGCACGGAAGACCTGGCCCGGCACAGCACCGCCTGCGCCCGCGCCTTTTTCGGGCTGCCTGTCGTGGATTGATGCGGCGCATTGACCCACGTCAAAATGATTTTCCTCAATAGCGGCACTATAATGGCACCTTGCCAATGCTGTTTCCGCTATCAGAGAAAACCTTCCATGGGTGCCTGGCTTAGCAATATCTCGCTGAAGTACAAATTCTGGGCCGTCAACGCGGTCGCCTTTATCACCACCCTGCTCCTGGTGCTGTATGCAGTGCATCTGGAACAGCAGTCGCGCAGCCATGCATCCCAAGCCGCGGCACAAACCGAGGCGCGCCTGCTCAGTGCGTGGCCAGCCGACAAGGCGCTGCCCAAGGGTGAGTCTTGGCTGACATTTGCCCGTGGCCAAGCCCCACAAATGGCCGATCAAGACCTGTCAGCCCTGAACAGCGCCAGCGGCTGGGTCGAGCTCAATCACCTGCCACTGTTCGGCGAAAACCCACTGATGGGCGCCGAAGTCATCACGCGCGCCGATGGGCAACAGGTCGCCGTGCTCGCCTACGCACCGAGCCTGAGCCAGGTGTTCAGTGAACGCTTCGCCAACTACGCCATCGCCGTGCTGATCCTGATGCTGGCGATGCTCTGCGCCTCGCAGTTGCTGATTCGCTTCCTGCTCAGCCAGCTCAACACCCTCAAGGATGTGATGCTGCACGTCGAAAAGACCGGCGACCTCTCAGCCCGCGTGCCTCTGGCCTGCAAAGATGAAGTCGGCCAGATGGCCAGCGCCTTCAATGCCATGCAAGCCGGCTACCAGCGGGTGGTCAACACCGTGGCGCGCACCGCCAAGCTCCTGGACGACGGCGCCGCACGGTTGGCCAGCAGCATGAACGAGGTGCAGCACGGCATGCTCGGCCAGCAAAGCGAAACCGACCAGGCCGCCACCGCGATCAACGAGATGACCGCCACCGTCTACCACATCGCCCAACATGCCGGCGCGACCCGTGACCTGTCCCAGACCGCCGACACCCTCGCCGGCAGCGGCCAGGAAGTCGTGACCCGGGTGCAACACTCGATTGCCGGGCTGTCCAGCGGCGTGCAGCAGACCGCCGAGATGATCCAGAAACTCGCCGAAGACAGCCAGAAGATCAACAGCGTGGTCGGCGTGATCCACAGCATTGCCGAACAAACCAACCTGCTCGCCCTCAACGCCGCCATCGAAGCCGCCCGCGCCGGTGAAATGGGCCGTGGTTTCGCCGTGGTCGCCGACGAAGTGCGTAACCTGGCCAAGCGCGTGCAGAGTTCCACCGACGAAATCACCCGCATGGTCTCTGCCCTCCAGGCCGGCACCCGCGACGCCGTAGACTTTATGCAGGAAAGCTCGTTCAAGGCCGACGACTGCGTACAGCAGGCCCAGGAAGCCGGCGCAGCACTGGCCGAAATCACCGGCGCCGTGGCGCAGATGCGTGAAAGCAACACCCAGATCGCGGTTGCCGCCGAACAGCAAAGCCATGTGGCCGAAGAAATGAACCGAGCGGTAGTGAGCATTCGTGATGTGACCGAAAACACCGTGCAACAGACGGTGGATTCGGCGACCACCAGCAATGAGCTGGCGACCTTGGCTGGGGAGTTAAGCAAGGCGATTGGGCAACTGAAGCTGTAAGGCTTCTCCACCTGTAATCCGACTCCTACGATCGACTCCCCGTTTACCCGAAGTTTTGGCGAACCCTCCTAGCCGTCCTGGCGAATAGCGCCGACTTCTTTACCTGACGAACCTCTCCAAAGTCTCTCGCCTGATCATTCAGTGCGAGGGACCGCCGATGTACCCACCCGTTAATGCCCCGGTTGTCGGGGCTGCCTCTTGATTCCCGTCATTGCCAGTTTTGTCCTGGCCCCCATGGATGCCGAGGCGCCGGACGTTGAGCGCGTCTTTCGTGACTTGCGCGGTTGCCTGAACACCTTTGATGAGTGGGCCGAGAGCTTCTGGAGCGTTTCGGCACTGGCAGTGGAGCAGGTGTTCAAAGTTGGGGAAGAGGTGGCGCTGGTCGCACCGACGACCCGTTCCCTCAATCCGAGCAGCACCGTCGCCACATGCCGGGCCAATGGCACGCTGACGCTGGTGCATATGTTCCAGAGCACGCGCTTCGTCCCCATCGGCAATACACCGGTGGTGCTGCAACGCGTTGATCCAAACGGCGGCCCGCTCGGCGCACCACTCCATCGAACCATCGGTCCCAGCGGCATCCTCGAAATCACCGAGTGTGATCGCAACCAGCAGTACCAAATCACCTTCTATCCCAACGTTTCCAAGGATCACGTCAAGGCGCTGTATGCGTCTTATCAGTCGGTGATCGCGGGCTTGGAAGGTCACCTGCGTGACGAATGGACCAAGACCTTCCAGCCCCAGTGGGACGACTTCGCCAACGCTACTCGGTTCGAACGCAGCGCGATGCAGCGCTTGGCCTTTTCCACCGGGATAGCCAAGGCGCTCTACAACCTGTGGGACAACATTACGCAGCTGTATGACTTGCTGGCGAACCTCAAAGCCAACGGCGAGAAATTGCTGCAGTACATCACCCAGGCCGAACTTGATGAACTGCTGAGACTGGGCAACGACACCCTCGCAAAGGGGCTGTTGGTGCTCAGCGATGAGCCGCTGCTGTTTATCTACGTGTCGGCCATGGTCAGTTGGATACGCCTGCTACCACCGCCCGAGATGTATGAAGTGCTGGGCGAGATCACCGGCGAGGTGTTGATCAATCTATTGCTGATCTGGGCGACCCGTGGCATGGGCGTGCAGATTCGCCTGGGCGCTCAGGTGCTGGGGCATATCAAATCCGGACGAGCGCGCCAGTGGCTGGAGATGCTGGCCGATCAGTTGGTGGGGCCGAAGTTGGACGCGCATGCCGAGGCGTTGAAGCCTTTGCTGCTCGGTGGCCCGGCGACAGCGATCAAGACTGTACCGGTTGCGCCGTTGAAGGCTGGGGAGCACGTGGTTTCGAACCCGGTGCCGGCGGTTCGTAACAAGACACAGAAGACGGTGTTGGTCAGGCAGGAGCCTGTCGATGATGTGCCTGTTTCGGGGAAAAACCCTGCGGGGGATGCTGCCGCGTCTTCGGATAAAACCGTAAC